>CANMNU010000136.1 GCA_947499175.1 Alphaproteobacteria bacterium | reverse complement strand
ATGAGAATGTCAGCCCCTTGAAAGCTATAGATAGATTGCTTTTCATCTCCAACAACGAATAAACTGCGCTGATTATTATCTTGATCAAATAATCCCTCAACTAAATGCTCAATTACTTGCCACTGAGCAACGCTTGTATCTTGGGATTCATCTACCAATATGTGGTCAATGCGGTAGTTTAAATCAAGCAATACTTGATCGAAAGTATCAAGCTGCAGGGTTTGTAATGTAACCTCAATAAGGTCGTAAAAATCCCAAAGATTGTGCTCTTGCTTAATTTTTTTATAATGACTTTGAAAAAGCTGTTGTAACTGCCAAAATTGTAGGGATTTTTGAAAATGATCAAAACGTATTTTTTTTGAATAATAATGGGCTAATTCTTCACCATAAATTTTTAAGAGTCCTTCTGCTTCTGGATACTGATTTTGCAAACTTTTGGCTAATATTTTACTGCGTACAGTGCCTTTTTGTGTGAGAAATGCTTGGGAGAACGTGTGATCTATTTCTACGTCATTGACTACAGTGTCTAGGTTTAAAAGGCCTTTTATGTAGGTACTTGTTGCTGTATTTGCCATGGGAAATTCAGGTGGTCCAGAAATATCAAACAACACCGTCAAGCGTTCTGTAATTTCAGTTAAAGTATGAGAATGTACTGTGCGTGTAGTTTTGCTTAAATAATCAAGTAAAATGCTGTCGCTATGAAAATTTAAGAATTCTTCAACGATAGAGGTTGCGTTTGGATTGTGTAATAGGTCTTGAAAGGCTTGGTGGAGATAGGTACGTTCTTCAAAATTTTCCATAACTCTTGGTGATGCTTTTAAAATTACACCGTGGAATTGACGTTGTAACAAACTTTGACAAAAGCTGTGTACAGTTTGAATTACTACAGGTGTAGATTTAATAATTTCATTTAAATTGATGGCTTGTGAAATATTTTTTTCCACTGGAGCTTCACCTAATTCAAGTAATTGCTCAATGATTTTATCACTAGAAATATTAGTGAAAGATTGAAGGCGTTTTTGTAAGCGTTGTTGCATTTCAAAGGCTGCGGCCCTTGAAAAGGTTAGGCATAAAATACGCTCAGGATTTGTGCCTTGTAATAGCAACCTGATAATGCGGTCAATTAAAACTTTGGTTTTGCCGGATCCTGCGGAAGCATTTACCCAACAACTAAGACGTGGGTTGCTGGCTTTTTGTTGTAAGTTGCTGATATTGGTGTGAAGAGAATCCATACTTAACAAAATTTATTTAGCAACATGAATATTGGTAAAAATAAATTTTGAAATTTGATCATCTAATTGCTTTTTGATTGCTTTGTTTATAGATAAAAAAGGCAACCAAGCTAAACGTGAAAACAAAAATAGGAACGGATGATAAGGCAAAAATATACTCATCACTACTGTATTTACGTAATCCATCTTCATCTAGACCACCATTCCATTTGTGATCTAGCAAAAAACCAACAAGCTGCATGATACCAGCACTACCAATTACGCTAAAAGAGTTAATTACTCCAAGGGTGGTGCCAGATGTTTCAGCGGTAGCGTAGTGTGAAGCCGCACCGAAACATAGTATTTCTGAACTACTAAATATACCAATCATAATTAAAACTGCTACCAACGCAAAAATTGATAGTGCTCCACAATAAAGCATTATCGACAGGCAAATTACCATGCCGAACGCACTATACATAATGCCTTGATTGTATGTTTGGTATTTTTCGCATAACCATGGAATTACTAGGCTACTAATTGCAGCGCCAACATAAATTTGCATTGTTATATTAGCAGCACTAACCCTTGGCAAATGGAAATGATTAATTAAGAATGATACCCCCCAAAGATCAGCAATTACTGCTAATGGTGAGTAAAAACAGGTGGTTAAAATGGCATATGCGAGCACAGGTTTGGTTTTAAGAACCATACCAATACCTTGTTTGATTTCAGACCACTTTAAAACTGCTTTTTTATTAATGCTTTCTTTTGGCATAATGATTACAAGGCAAAACCACAGAATAACCCCAATTGCAGACAGTACGCTAAATGCATAACGCCAGTTGGTAGTTTCAATTAAATAAACTAATGGTTTGGCTGCTAATAGTGGCCCTAATAAGCCAATTGTAAGTGAAGCACCCATAAAAAATCCCCGGGTGGAACTTGGAAAATTATCGGATGCTACTTTTAAGCACCCGACATATGCACAAGCTGAACCAAGCCCCATAAATATGCGGCTAACTTGTGCTTCCCAAAGGCTGTTTCCCATAATCAGCATGCCATTACCGATTAAACAAAGAATAATACTAGTTAAAACAACGCGTTTAACCCCTAAACGATCTATCAGTACCCCACAAGGAATTTGTACAATTGCATAAACAAACATTAAATAAGAACCAAGGGTTGAAAAATCATTAGCTGTCATAAAAAATGTGCTGCGTAACTCATGCTCAACTAAACCAGGGGCAACTCGCAAAACATATTGATACAAAAAGAAAAAAGCAACGCCACCCCAAGCTAAATAGGCATGTGGAGATGTTTTTGATTCATTCATTGGTCAATCGTTCTAAGTAAATATATTCGTTGTATTTTGGCTTTTTTAAGGGCCATGGGCAAGCTAAAAAAGGCTTTGGTGTTTGCAAATAATGAGTGATGATTTTTTCCAAATTCTTAAGCATTAAACCAATAGGCATCGCTATGCTTGATGTTACAATTCCTGAGGGTTGTGTACCCCTTAAGTGCCAAAATTCCCCTTGTGTTGAAATATTAGGGTGTTCATTTTGACAGAGAAAAGTTTCTACTAATAATTGCGGAGCATACCCTGTGGTTACTTCAGTTTTAGTTGTTGGTGTGCCAGTTTTAAAATTAACAACTAGATTGCCAGATTCGGTTAATACAAAAGCATCAATACGTGCTTTTAGCAAAATGTTGCCTGCTAATAATGTGCTGAATTCTTTTTCTGCTTCAATTGCCGTTAGGTTTAATTCTTTAAATTGCTTATCTATCCAC
>CANMNU010000135.1 GCA_947499175.1 Alphaproteobacteria bacterium | reverse complement strand
TGATTTTGTATTTCAGTTTTTTCGTCTTCTAAACGTTCTACTTTTTCAATAAATTGACGTAGTTCAGCGGCGCTAACTGATGATGTAATCGACATATTAGTGTTCCTTATGTTAGATTTTAAATTACTATTATAACAATTGTGTTTTCAAAATATCTTGAATATCTGCAAACTGCAATCATCAATCTGGAGTCCATATGCATATTTGGCAAGTTAATGCGTTTACGAATGAACCTTTTAAAGGGAATCCGGCGGGAGTGGCTGTTCTTGCAGAATTTTATAGTGATGATTTAATGCAAAAAATTGCTGCAGAGCTTAATTACTCTGAAACATCATTTGTTAAAAAGCTATCATCTAACTGCTATCACATTCGTTGGTTTTCTCCAAAAGATGAATGCGGGTTGTGTGGGCACGCAACTTTAGCTGCAGCACACTTACTTTGGGAACAAAACATAGTTGAAGAAGATATTATTACTTTTGAATCAATGGGGGGGCCATTAATTGCTCAACGCAATAATGGTTGGATTACACTTAATTTTCCAAGTTTTGTCATTGAGCCTGCGCCGATGCCTGAGCTATTAAACAAAGCCTTTGGATTTATTCCAGTAACCTCTGTTTACAAAGACGAAGTTATGTATGTTGTAGTTTTACCTTCGGTGCAAGCAGTCATGGAGCTGCAACCGAATATGGCTAAAATTGCACAATTACCTTGCCGATCAGTAACAGTTACAGCATTAAATGAAGGTGAAATTGATGGCGATATAGATTTCGTTTCTCGCTATTTTGCGCCAAAGGTTGGTATACCAGAAGATCCTGTTTGTGGTTCAGCTCATTGCCGTCTTACTCCTTTGTGGGCAGAAAAATTAGGTAAAACGAGTATGAATGCTCTGCAAGTATCGCAGCGCACTGGATTTCTGAGGGTAACCTTAGAAAATAATCGTGTCACACTTACTGCGCAGGCAATTACAGTAATGCAGGGTGAGCTCTTGGCTGCTGCTTGAGTTTGTTGCAAATACTTCTTGATTTTTATACATAAAAGTACTACATAACTTGTTTGTATATATTGTGAAAAAAGAGCATTTTGATGGTTAGGATAATACGTTTTGTTGCCATAATATGTGTTATTAGTGCCTCTTTTCTTTATGCCGTCTTAAATAGAGATGATGAAGAAAAATTATGGAAGTGCTGTAGTAACGTTGATACAGAGACATTTTTTACACTTCATACAGAAAATCCTTTGGTAAAATCATTGAAGATTTTCTTCCCCAAAGTACGTCGCTTTGATGACATGTTGGTTGAGATTCAAAACTTCCCTATTTATCACAATGATATTTCTCAAAAAAATCCCAGTAATCTTTTTGCGTTAGTTTATGCAGATTTTGTTTTTCAGTTTTTTTCTGGAAATGTCCCGGGATGGTTAATAAATCCTAATCTCAAAATGAACACAACGCAGCAGAACAAATCAGTTCATGCCCTTGTGTGTGCTGGAGGTTACGCTAGTGCCTCTCTAGGTTCTGATGAAAAGGTTAAATCTTTGATTTCAGCTAAAAATGAGTCGCACTTAAACGAGCATTTTAAAATATATGAAGGAGCATATACGGCCGGAAAAACAAAAATTTTTGTAAAAGGCACCATCACAGAAAGTGTTATGAAAAACACCTATATGGGCAACATACAGTCTATAAATGATTATTTTAATTACATGATAGCTGTTTCTATTTTAAGGAGTATAAACGGATATTGGACAGCAATCGATATTTCTTTTGCATGGGAAAATGCCCCGAAATTTTTTACAAACAAACAGATTCAGGGGATAAAAAATTATGCGCCAGAAGAAATTAATAAAATACTTGGTTCAGGCTTATCGATCACTGCAAAAACAGTTATGCCACAAGAATTAAATAATAGTGTGATTGGTGAAACTTTAAAGAAACTCCTAGATACATCTAATTTGGGTGAGGAAAGGCAACAAGAGCTATTATATGCTTATAGAATGCTTGAGCCCTATTTTGATCGTGAATCTTCTAGGAAAGTATTTATTATTGGAGCTTTGTCTAGTTGTGTCTTGACGCAAGGGGACATTATGCAAGTCATAGAGCTTTTAGCAAAATTTATTGATCCAGTGGAAACTGTAGACCCTGATAAGTTTTGGGATACTATGAACACATTTAATGAATCTGTTGCTCAAAAAGGAATAGAGCACTTCATTAGCATGTTGCATAACATGAAGCGGGTTATTATTGGAAAATCAAAACTTAAATGGCTAGATTTTCATGATTTAGTTAGGGCATTTTATCGTGCTGAAAGTAAAAATCATATTCCAATGGCGGCAATTTTTCAGATTGTTGATGAGCATATGGAGGTAAAATCTCTAAATGGTCAGGTGCATGTTGCTGACGAAATTGCAATTATAGACAAGTTTGAGAAAATTCCTTCAAGAGGGCATTTTTATACGGATCTTTCTGAAGCTACAGTTGAAAATCCTGAGATATTTCAAAATTTAGTGGAACAACTTTATGCGCAAGAAAGTGGAAAATTTAATAGCGCTATTGATGCTTTTGCTCTACAAAAAACCACTCAGGTGTTAACCTTTCATTAGATTTGCTAGGGTATAAGGCGGCGCACTAAAAACAATTTATCTGAGACCTTGATTTTGTCTCATTAAGCATGAGCTGGCACAAATTACTTATTTTAATTTTGCCAAAAGCATGGTAACTTTTTCATGAAGGTTGCCCGGGCGAAAATCGCGGTAATCCGGTCAGGTTCGGAAGAAAGCAGCCGTAACGTTTGATGTTCGGGTCGGTGCAATCTTCAATAAATGGAAGAATTATGTCGTATAGTGTTTTAGCCCGTAAATATCGACCTCAAAATTTAGAGCAACTGGTTGGTCAGGAAAATTTGGTTGAAAGCCTTAAAAATGCTTTTGATTTAGGGCGTATTCCTCATGCAATTTTGTTACACGGTATTCGTGGTGTGGGCAAAACTACTACAGCAAGAATTATAGCCAAAAGTCTAAATTGCTTAGGTAGTAGTGGGAACCTAACCGTTCCTCAAATAACCCCATGTGATGTTTGCCTTTCGTGCCTAGGTGTTT
>CANMNU010000134.1 GCA_947499175.1 Alphaproteobacteria bacterium | reverse complement strand
TAATGATTTAAGTTTTAAAATATAACGTGCGTAATAACCGTAGGGGTCTTGCATCAATTGGTTAAAGCCGCTTGCACTAATTGACTTAGGTCTGCTGGTTAGTGGTGGATTAGCTATCGGTAAGTTTGTTGGTACTTTAATACGATTAGTAAATTCTGTATTTAATGTTTGCTTAAGTAATGGGTGGTCGAAAAATATTGCCTGACTATATGCTAAAATATTTAGTGGCAATTTTTCACTCCACTTTTTTAAGCAGACTGTTAAATCAATACCTTTTAATACTTTTTGGCTGAATAATGGGCGAATGCGGTTATGCTTTAGGCAAAAAACTACTTGGTGTGGGCCATATTGCAAGGAGTTGTGTAAACCTAAAAGAATTTGCGGGGTGAACGTTTTGCAATTAACCGCTAGTTTGTACCAATCAATAGAACTATTTAATAATGGTAAGTATTCAATAGGAAGTATCTGCAGCAATTTATTTGGCAAATCGTCTAAGTGCTTAGAGTTTAACAACTGTCTTGCTAAACTATTTTCAGGAAAAGAAACTTCATTATAACTATTCCTTGCCTGATACTCATAAATTAGCATTTCTTGTGCAAAAGATGGATCGTATATCTTTAAAAGCTGATGGTTGAGCATATTCATAGAATTAATTTGGGTAGGGTTTTTTATGTACAAATGCAATTTTTCAAGAAAATCATATGGCAAATAGCCATTGCTCATTATTGCATATTGTAAATGCTGCCATAAGTGTAGGTCGTCGCAAATTAATACCTGGCCATTTGCAGTGGCTATTTTGGCATAATCAATTAATTGCATAGTGGTTGATACGCAAATTTGGTTGAAATTACTATATTCAAATGAACAAACGTATGGTTCGCTAATATCAGCTATCTGCTTGATAATTTCTGCAAATTTATGCTGATTTTGAGCTTCTAGCTGACTGCAAACATTAGAAAGAGAACTAAGATTTTTAATTTCCTGGGAATATTGCCACATGTTTTTAAAGCTGGAACAGCTTAAATTTAAAAATTTTTTTTGAGCTAATTGAATTGCTTCAAGTATTTTCATGGTTTGGTTGTTGTAATGTCTTGTAAAATATTGCCAACATTAGCAATGCTAATAGGCCGATAGTACCACTTACAATGAAGGTAGCAAATTGGCTGTAATAATTGGCAACTGATCCGCCAATTGCACCTGCGGACAACAAAGCTACAGCACTGATCAAATAGAAAAAACCAATCCCTGTGCCGCGTAAATCATGCGGTACATGGTCGGCAATTAAACTTAAAAACATGCTTTGACTTATGCCAATTTGAACACCCCATAAAGCCACTCCAATAAGCATAGTCGCTAAATTATTAGCAAATCCTAAGAATGCATCAGCAATAATTAAAATAGTAAAGCTTAGGGCCAAAAAACCATAGCGTCCAAAACGATCTGAAAGATAACCAATAGGGTATGAGAACAAGGAGTTAGCACCATTGTACAGCATAATAATACCATGGGAAAAATCTTGATCCATTAAAAAGCTTTCTGTGGCATGTAATACAAGCACAGATTCACCCACCCTTGTGGTTGTAAAGACCAAGGCAATGGTCATTAAAGTCCAGTATTTTTTACCTAAACGTTTTAAATCGCTTAAACGAATAGGGTGTCTGGCTGGATTTTTAATGTTATTGTCTTTTTCCGCTAATTGGTCACTTACAAAAAAAAGTACTAGCAACATTCCCAAAACAGCAGGGATTGTTGAATACATAAAAATTGCATGAAAATCATGATTAGTTGACATCATACACCAGATGCCAATAGCTCCACCAATAAAAGACCCAGCGACTGCCAAGCTCTGTCGCAACCCAAAGCAAGCTCCCTTTGTGCCTGTTGGGGCTAAATCACTAACCAAAGCATCACGAGGGGTAGATTGAATGCCATTGCCTAGTCGGTCCAATAGCCTAGCACTTAAAATTGCACTAATGCTTGTAAATAGCGCTAAAATTGGCCTGGCTACAGTAAACAGTGCTAATCCCCAAACCATAACTGCCTTGCGACGCCTTAAATAATCACTGATAACACCTGAAAATAACTTCATTGCATAGGCGATTGCTTCAAATAAGCCTTCCAGCAATAGTACTAATCCTGTTGTCATTCCTAAAATTTGCTTCACATACAATGCTGCAACTCCAAAAACCATAACGCTTGAAATATTAATTAGTAAACTTGAGAAACCAATCACCCAAATTGATAGTGGAATCTTATTAATAATATTTTTCATAAATATTTACTATTAACTGAAAATATGGACAGAATGGAAATACAACTCGTTAACGTATCAAATTTGTAAAGGTAAATCAATGGATTCCAAAAAAACTGCATTGGTGACTGGATCATCTAGTGGTATAGGCTTAGGCATTGCTAAGTCTCTTTTACAAAGAGGTTACAAGGTTGTTATACATGGTATAGAAACAGCACTGGAGCTTGAGCCATTAGTTAAGGAATTACAGGCCATAGGGGAAGTGGTTGGCTATTTTCAGGTTGATATGGGGGATGCAGAAGCGATTGAAAAATTTTGCAACCATTTAAAAACAGCAAAAATTAACATTGATATTTTAGTCAATAATGCAGGTATTCAGCACGTAGCGCCAATTCAAGATTTTTCTTCACAAAAATGGGATCAAATTATTGCAATTAACTTATCTTCGGCTTTTCATTTAATGCGCCAGTTAGTGCCATATATGCAAAGTAAACGATGGGGGCGAATTATTAATATTGCTTCAGCACATGGTTTAGTGGCTTCTGCAAATAAATCTGCTTATGTTGCTAGTAAACATGCTTTGGTTGGGCTTACAAAAGTAGTGGCCTTGGAAAACGCCAAAATTGGTGTGACATGTAATGCAATTTGTCCAGGGTGGGTTTACACACCATTGGTTGAAGCACAAGTGCAAAAAAAAGCTGTTGAACAGTCTATTAACCCCAATTCTGGATTAGAAGTGAGTATTTGCGAGAGTTAGAAGGCAGTTTTAGCTAAGATTAGCTATTGATTTAATAAACGGCCTTCCATGAAGAAAGATATCACAGACTTATTTGTTTTGCTGGATGATTTTTGCGCAGAA
>CANMNU010000133.1 GCA_947499175.1 Alphaproteobacteria bacterium | reverse complement strand
CGTAAAGTTTCCCTATTTACTTTAAGGCATTCGGCCAATAGCTCCTAGCTGCAAACTAATAAATGTCGGGCTTGCCTAGTTGATAAATTTAATTGCTGGTTTGCCTGTTACTGGGTAAGATTGCTACTTTACCTGATTGATAATTAGTGGTTTATCTAATTCTGCCTCGCTTAATTGCATCTTTACCCCATAACCTTCGGTACTCTTGTACAGTCAGTTTACGGGTTTACCTTTAACAAATTAGGACATTTCTAATTTGCTTACGCAGGCATTATCAGTTTGCTCTTACACTAAAGATTTTCCTTTAGTAAAAAGCTCACAAAATTGGTACAGTGTCTACAATATTAAACAAAAAATCATAAAAATTCATGGAAAATTATTTAGCAACCAGTGTAATACAAAACATTACAATTGATAAAAAGAAATTTGCTGGAAGGCAAATAGTAGATCTTGATGTGACATTGGATAAAATTATTCAGCCTTTGAGTAATGACATAAACCTTAATTGATATATTTTTAGCGAAGATGAAGATAGGTATTATTGGAAAATTAAACCTGAAATTCTTGAGGGAAAGTTTGAAGTATTATGAAAACATCATTCGTCATTCAAAATAAAAATACCTTGCCGCTGATTGCGTTAAGGTATTAATTATTGGATAATCATTAAACTTTTCGGGAACAAAATGATTAATTAAGAACAGCTGCGCTTAAAGCTACGCAAAATTGAAGCATTATTTGCAGGAGGTGGCACCATTGGTGAAAGAGACGCAGCTGAAGCAGCTATTGATTGTATCAAAAATAAACTTACTCTAACTACAAAAAATTCTGAATCCCTGGAATATAAATTTAGCCTGACCGATCGTTGATCAAGGCACTTATTTACAGCTCTTTGTCGTTGCTATGATTTAAAACCCTTTAGATACCAACGTCAAAAATATACAACAGTTATGGTGGAGTGTGCCAAAGGCATTCGTAGATGATGATTCTGGCCTGAATTCGAAGCTTTAAATTAGATTTTAACAGAATATCTTGACGGCTACTACAAAAATTATTTCGGAAGAGGTGCATCATGATACAACCGAGACGCAAGAACAGGATAAACCTTTAGCTATAGCTACGATGTAATCTTTCAATTACCACTAGAAAGTAAAATATTCTTGATAAAATTAGTTGTAGCCAGCCCAAAAGTAAGATATATTTTACCTGAGCGTGACATTACTGCATAAAAGTAAAAAGGATTTTACCAATGGCAAGCCTGCTTTGGGGCAAAGTTTTTTATAAAGACACTTTTGCCGGAATACTCCAGGAAGAACCGGGTGATCGCACATCTTTTACCTATGATAAATCTTACTTAAATTCAGGACACTCAGCTGTTTCTCACACATTGCCAATACGATCTAGTGCATATGTTTATAATGCAGGCTTACACCCATTTTTTGACAATCTAGTTGCTGAGGGTTGGCTAGAGCAGGCTCAAACTAGACTTTTAGGAAAGCGTAGTATATCCCGTTTTGAATTGCTGTTGGCTTTTGGCTATGATTGTGCAGGGGCAGTGTCAATTATAGACCCTGATCCAGTCAACTTATCAGAACTTTTGATAGACCCGACTAACCAAAAAGAAATGGCAGTTTTAACTTCCCGTGCTTCTCTTTCAGGCATTCAGCCAAAGCTTGCTATTGTTGAGATAGATGGAAAATATTATCCTGCAAAAGTTGGTGAACTTAGTACCCATATCGCAAAATTTCCATCATTACAACACAATGATCTGATTATTAATGAATATTTAACAACTAAAGCATTCAAAGCTCTTTTGCCTGAAGATGATGTTGTTGACTTAAAAATTGCTGAAATACAAGATTTCCTTGAGCCAGCTCTTATTATTAAACGCTTTGATCGTATCATTTCTGGAACTATTGAAGCCCCAATTACACAACGGGTGCACTTTGAAGAATTTAACCAACTGCTTTTTAAAAAACCAAACGCTAAATATGACGGCTCCTATTCACAAATGAGTGATTTTATAAACAATACAAAAGAATGCCTGCCAATTGAAAACTATCGTCTGTATGGACGTATTTTGTCTGGTATTTTACTTGGCAATACGGATATGCATTTTAAGAATTTTGCCATGTTTAACAACCCAACAGGATTACGTTTAACGCCATCTTATGATCAGGTCGCAGCCCAAATTTATAACTATAAAACTGTGGCATTAGCGGTTGCCGGGGCACGGGATATACCAATAGGTAGCTTAAAAGCAAAAAATCTAGTTGCCATGGCATATGAATTCACATTATCCAAAGGGGCAATTGATCTGCTAATTAAACAATTAAATCGCCACAAAAATGCAGCAGCTGAGGCGATTATATCCGCTGAGATAGGAGAGAATTCACTCAAAGATCAACTGATAAAACTCATGGATGCACGATGGAACGGAACCTACGCCTTAATTGGCCAGATATTATCAAAGAAGCCGTAAAACGCCGCAAAGAGCAAGGACTTACCCAAGAACAGCTGGCCACCTTAGTAGGTGTTAGTAAGCCAACTCTTAGCAGTTTTGAACAAGGTAAAACAAGCATAACTCTAGCTAATGCCATTAAAGTTTTGCATGCTCTTGGGTTAGATTGAAAAGAAAGTGTAACATTGCAGAGTAGCTGACGTGATACCGTGGTCTTTCACCTTTTAACAAAGTAAAATTGCTTTGATAGCAAGTTGAGGTCCGCTCGGTTTTTATATAACATTTTACCATTGATTCTTGAAAATACGACAAAAAATATTTTTTAGTAATTGTTTCAAGACGTTCAACATGAACAACACATGTAATCTACTCATAAAAAATATTACAATGGTCAGGAAAAAGACAAGTTAAATCTCCTAGTATATCCT
The DNA here is from genome assembly GCA_947499175.1 of Alphaproteobacteria bacterium. Classification (GTDB taxonomy): domain Bacteria; phylum Pseudomonadota; class Alphaproteobacteria; order Paracaedibacterales; family CAITNM01; genus CAITNM01. Next base: position 272 of record CANMNU010000133.1, on the reverse strand, counting down.
AACTTCAAGAGTTGTAGGATCTAAAAACCTATAACAGACGATCTTTTATGAGAGCTTCAGCTTGCATTTTTATACCACTTCACCTAGTGTAAGATCTGGCGATCGTTGATGCATCTGGAGTTATTTCATGCTATTCTTTTCAGCAGCAACAAGACAACCCAGGCGAATATCTCTTTACGGCAGGCACTGCTCTTACTCTTACCCTTATCATATCACCTGCATAAACCCGGTAAATCCACCCATATCTTCCGTTTTGTGGTAGTTTAATTTTT
>CANMNU010000132.1 GCA_947499175.1 Alphaproteobacteria bacterium | reverse complement strand
AGTTCTTGGTTCAGTTTGAGTTAAAAATGGACTTATGCTTTTTTCAAGAATTTTTTCTTTAACCAGAACTGCCATGATCAAGACTACAATAAATTACCACTTTAATTATGGAATTACCTTTGCGATAAAATCAATTGCAAACAATTATTTAAGCAGCAACTTCATCTGCTTCACTGCAAATTTTGGTTTTACGTTTTCGAACACTTTCAGATTTTAATTGACCACAAGCAGCTAAAATATCACGGCCCCTTGGGGTACGTACCGGAGAAGCATAACCAGCCCTATACACTATCTCAGCAAAAGCAGAAATTGCCTGTGGGGTAGAACACTCATAAGGGCTATTTGGCCACGGATTAAACGGAATTAAATTAATTTTTGCAGGAATACCCTTGATTAACTGCACCAAACGTTTAGCATCTGCCACGGAATCATTTACCCCTTTAAGCATTACATATTCAAAAGTAATGCGGCGCGCATTACTAAGGTTAGGGTAATTACGGCAAGCTTCAAGCAAGTCTTTTAAAGGATATTTTTTATTTAAAGGTACCAATTGGTTACGTAAATCATCATTTGTCGCGTGTAACGAAATGGCTAAGCTAATGCCCAGTTCTTTGCCACAATTTTCAATCATTGGCACAACACCTGAGGTTGAAAGGGTGATTTTACGCCGTGATAAGCACAATCCTTTTTCATCAGTCAAAATTTTGATAGCTGTAGCAACATTTTCATAGTTATACAAAGGTTCACCCATGCCCATTAGCACAACATTGCTAATGTGGCGATTACCAAATGGAGTAGGCCATTCACCAAAAATATCACGAGCCACCATAACCTGACCAACTATTTCAGCTGCAGTCAAATTGCGTACCAACATTTGTGTGCCTGTGTGGCAAAATGTGCATGTAAGGGTACAGCCAACTTGTGAAGAAATACACAGAGTACCACGATCAACTTCTGGAATGTGCACTGTTTCAGCTTCTTGGCCATCATCAAATCGCAGTAACCATTTTTGAGTGCCGTCAACCGATGCCTGAGCGCTTGAAACCATAGGTCTTTCAATGACGTATTGTTCAGCTAATTTAGTGCGCACTTCATTTGAAAGGTTATTCATTAACTCAAAACTACGCATACCATGGTGATACAACCAGTTCCAAACTTGTTGTACACGAAAAGCTGGCAAACCTAATTCACTAAATTGATTAGTTAAGGATTCGCGACTTTGTCCAATAATGTTTATCTTTATCATGAACAATATATAGTGATTATTAGTCTAATAAACAAGTAGATTAGTCAAAAATTTTCTAAGCGACATTATCATTCTACCCCTTTGCAATAACTTAATGCCCAGCTACGATAAACCAAGGGCACAATTGAAATTTGTAATGCCGCAGGTTTGGATTTACATTGTTTTTATTCTACTCATCGCTCTAATCGTTTTAGGGATTGCTTATAAACGTGTGCTTTTTCAAAAACAAATTATAGATGAAAATTTAATTGCTTACCGTATTTTGGTTCATCATTTACCATTTTCTTGGTGTTGCTGGTCAATTGGAGAAGACAATGTAACTACCTCAAAAAATTTTCTTAAGTTACTGGGAATTGATGACTATCATTCATTTAATTTGCAAGAAATTTTTAGGTTGTTTGGTCAATCATCACTTAGTCAGTTTCAAAGGGCATTACAGCACCTTTATGCGTATGGTGGTGAATTTAGCTTGCAACTTACTATAGACCACCCACATGAGCGTGAATTAATAGTTAATGGTTCTTTAATTGAATTTGAAAAGTATCAAAAAATTTTTTCGCAAAAGCACCAAAACAACAAGCAAATAATTATTTTAAGTTTGCAGGATGTTACATCAACTTCAAATGAATTACGTAGTCAACAGCGCCAGTTTATTGAATTTGAACAAGAACTTGATATGCTACGCCAATATGTTAGCAATATCCCCATGGCAACTTGGTTTCGTGATCCCCAAGGGCGTATTAAGCATTGCAATAATTTTTATGCGAAAGCTCTTGATACTTCGGTTGCAAGGGTAATTGCTGAAAGCATTGAATTAATCAAGCGTCCAGGAATGGTGTCTGATGACCAAATCAAGGAAATGACTATTCAGCAACACGCTGTTATTAACGGCCAAAGACGCTTACTGGAAATTCAAGAGATTCCTGTGCTTAAAAAGGGAATCGTAGGCTTTGCGCGGGACATTACTCAATTTGAAGAGTGGGAAAGTGATAGGCAACGCGAACAACAAGCAAATATGGAAATTTTAGAAAACCTCTCTGATTCAATTGCTATTTACGATGCGAACACGCGACTGCAGTATTTCAACTCAGCCTATTTAAAAATGTTTGGTTTCCAAGAGTCATTTCTGTATAGCAAACCACAATTTGGTGAAGTTTTAGAAGATCTACGCACCCGCCGTAAAATGCAAGAAGTTAGTAATTTTCCAAAGCACAAAGAAAAACGTAACGCACTATTTAACACAGTTTTTGAACCAATTCAAGAAATCCACCACCAACCTGACGGTACATTTTTAAAAATGATGATAAGCCCCCATGCTATGGGTGGTATATTAATGGTCTTTGAAGACATTACCGATAAATTAGCACTTGAGCGTGGCTACAATACTCTTTTAGCAGTACAAAAAGAAACTATCGATAATTTGCATGAAGGTTTAGCTGTGGTTGGCAGTGATCTTCGTTTGCGTCTTTACAACAAAGCATTTAGCAAACTTTTAAAAATTGATAACGAACAATGTAAACCAGGTACACATGTTGCAGATATTATGCAGTTGACTAAATCTTTACTGTCTGACGAAGCTTTTAGCTATTGGAGTAGTCATATTTACGAGCTATGCGAAAACCGTCGTCCTGCAAATGAATTGCTTGATTCTGCAAATAACCTTAAAATTCAAATTTCTTATATTCCACTTCCAGATGGTTCTCACCTATTTAGTTTTGTTGATATTTCAGACAGTTGGAAATTTGAACAAAGTATTCGTGAACGTAACGAGGCATTGGAACAAGCGGATCATTTAAAAACTGACTTCATTTCCCATGTTTCTTACGAACTAAGGGCTCCGCTTAACACAATTGCTGGGTTTATTGATATTTTGCGTAATCAATATTTTGGACCTTTAAACGAAAGACAAATCGATTACTGTCAGGGAATTTCTGAATCTAGCCAAAAATTGATGCAGCTGATTAGTG
>CANMNU010000131.1 GCA_947499175.1 Alphaproteobacteria bacterium | reverse complement strand
AATTAGTGGCAAAGGTTGCTGTTGGCTATCGTGGTTATGGCCTGCCAATTAGTGATCTCATTGCCGAAGGTAACATAGGCATGATGCAAGCAATGAAGCATTACGAACCCAATAGGGGTTTTCGTTTTTCAACTTATGCCATGTGGTGGATTAAAGCGAGTATGCAGGACTACATATTGCATACATGGTCATTAGTAAAAATAGGTACAACTGCAGCACAGAAAAAACTATTTTTCTCTCTTAAGAAGACTAAACGCGAAATTATCAACCAAACCGGTGGCAATACTCAAAATGATCAACTAACCACGGAATTAGTCCAAAAAATTGCTACTAAACTTAATGTCAGTGAAGAAGAAGTCTGGTCAATGGAACAACGTATAGGAGGTAAAGATGCATCCCTGCACACCCCCGTTGGTGATGGCGAAGGCACTGCAGAATGGATGGATTGGCTAGCTGATGAAAGTGACAACCAAGAAATTCAATTGGTACAGCGCGATGAAATGGATAAAAGACGACAAGCATTTAATAAAGCTATGACAGCCCTAAATGCACGTGAACAACAAATACTAGTAGGTCGTCGTTTAGAAGAACCACCAAAAACTCTTGAAGAAATTAGTCAAAAGCTTGATATTTCCCGTGAACGGGTAAGACAGTTGGAATTTGCAGCTTTTGAAAAACTTAAAAAAGGTTTGCAACATTCCAGGCTATAGGCATCAGGTTTACCTAATTAAAAATAACACAACGTTAGAAATTTCATCTCACTATTTTTTCGCTATTAATTTTTATTAAAAAATTGATGATAAACATTGCCACCGCCTCCCCCACCCCTTATTTTGGGTGGGTTCAGTATGTGGTAAAAAATTGGTTAAAATACTTGTAAAAAATATTAAATTTCTTGATAATGTTGCATTATTGCTATTTTAATGAAGTGCCCCTGCTATAGCCACCGAATTACCCAGCCAAAATTGTAGGCACACCAAGCACAATAGCGCCACCGTGGCCGCACATATCACCAATACAAGCTATGGGTTTATTTTGCGCAAGCACGGTAAAACAAGCTAAAGCCACAGAATCCGGTGGACCAACACAAATTGCCATATCACCAATAACTGCTGCGGGAGGTCCACCAACCAAAACCGTTGCAGCTGTTGCCATAACAGGGCCACCCACATGGGGAACAGGTACAGGACCAACCATGGTTACCTGTGGACATACATGCATAGCGCCCATCATTGCAACTGGTCCTGGCATAAAACCCTCAGACTAAATATCTTATTTAAGGTTAGCACTTGTCGCAAATTAGACAATAGGTTTTAGCGCCCTTAAAGGAACCTCTACCATGGCAGGCTCACTAAGGCTGTGTGGATTTGGATCAAGTTCTTGAAAACGCCTAGCGCTAACTAAAACCCGCTGCTCAAACGACCCAACCGTGCTGTTATAGGCTTCAACCGCTGTTCCTAAACCGCGTCCAAGTCTATCCATATGCCCTGACATATCTCCCAAACGTTTGTAGAGTTCTTGTCCCAACACAGAAATCGCCTTAGCATTTTCGGCAATATTTTCTTGGCGCCAGCCGTAAGCCACAGCACGCAGTAATGCAATTAAAGTAGTAGGTGTTGCCATTAATACTTTTTCATTAACGCCTGCTTCAATCAACCCAGGATCAACCTGCAAAGCAGCACTAAACATAGCCTCATTTGGAATAAACAGAACAACAAATTCAGGGCTATTTTCAAATTGCTCAAAATAGCTTTTTTGGGAAAGTTGACGAATATGAGTACGCACCTGACGAGCGTGGTCTTGCAATTTTTGCGCCTTAACTGCATCATCTGATGCTTCCAAATAATCGAGGTAAGCTGCCATGGGGGTTTTTGCATCAATCACAATAGTTTTATTAGCAGGTAAACGTACTAACATGTCAGGGCGCATTTTCCCATCAATTGTTGAAACTTGCTCAATAAAATCGACGTGATCAACCATGCCGGCCATTTCGATTACGCGCTTTAGCTGCATTTCCCCCCACTGACCACGAGCATGCGGCGTACGCAAGGCCTTAACCAAAGTTGCGGTTTCTTGGCGTAAATCTTTTTGCGATATTACCAAATCCGTAAGCTGACGTTTTAAATCAGCGAATGCTTCAATGCGGTGCTTTTCAACAGTTTGCACCTGAACATTAACCTGTTCCAATGACTTGGCGATAGGAGCTAGCAAATGCTGGAATTGCTGCTGGCGCTGTTCAAAGGTAAGGTTAGCTTTTTCCAATACCCCATCAAACTGCGACTTAGCCAACCCTAAAAATTGCTGAGATTGATTAACCAAGGCCTGTTGAGTTAATCGTTCAATTTGCTGTTGCCACAGCTGTTGTACCTGTTGGTCAGTTTGAGTTTTAGCACGCAATTGCACATTTTCAATTAATAAAGATTGCTTTTGGCGCCAAAGCATAGCAACTACCACAACTAATCCAAAAGCAATTGCTCCAATTACCAGTATTAAGACATGTTCATTCATTGGTATATCCTTTTGTTAAAGCTATGCTAAGGGTATTTTGACTAAATTTCTAGTTGGCTTATCAGCTCACAAATAGATAACCTTTCGCCAAGACCTCTATTCAATTAATCTAAATAAACGTCCCGGCGATGGCCGATATGTATAGCTAAAATCACATATTGAGAACCATTAATCTCACAAATAACGCGGTACGTACCAATACGCAGTGAGTACAAGTGAGCCAAATTACCACTCAGACGTTTGAAGAACAAAGCAGGATTAGTATTGCTTTCCAATATTTTGTGAACTTTTTGCTTTATGCGTTTTTGAATGGATTGCTCAAGTTGCTTAAATTCTCTGCGAGCATCATCAGAAAACCCAAAACTCCATTTAACAGTTCCAATTTTTCTAGAGACCATTTTCTTTCATTACGTCTTCGAATGAGTGAACCTTCTTGCCTGATTTTACGAATGCTTCGTATGCTTTTTGGGCAATTTGACGCTCTTCTTCTTCTTCTAAAAATTTTTCGAGAGCTTTTTTTACATAATAACTTTTACTGCGATCAGCACTTTTAGCAAGACGATCTAACCGAGTTTCAAGTTCTTTGGAAATGCGAACTGCTAACATAAATAAATCACCTATGCGTTAAACTATGTATGACAAAGTATAACATTGCCATACAAATAGTCAAGATAATTCTTATATTAGAGCTCCAATTCCCAGTATTAAGATTTGTTCATTCATTAGCATGTTCCATTTAGTCAGTTTATTCTGTTAAAACAACAT
>CANMNU010000130.1 GCA_947499175.1 Alphaproteobacteria bacterium | reverse complement strand
AAAAAAGTAAACTAACAGATTTGCTTTTTTAAAAAAATTTAGGCTAGCATTACTATAGAGTTTTAAAAATAGTAAGCACTATGCTAAACATTATAGCCAGCTTATTTGTAGTTTTTGGGCTGATAGGAATATTTACCATGGCGCTACGTTATTTCCACAACAAATATTATACACCCTTCGTCTTGAATAAATTTATCTGGATTGGATTCCGTACTTTATTAATCAGAAAAAATAGCCTTCCTGCCAGAATATACTATGTGGTAGTTTAGTGAATAATTTTAATCAGAAAACGTATGATAACTTTTCCAAATATTAATCCAGTAGCTCTTGCGATTGGGCCATTAAAAGTACATTGGTACGGTGTTGCTTACGTAGTTGGAATTTTGTTAGCTTGCCGTATTGGTAGAAATTTGATCAAGCGTTACAACCTAAATCTACCAACCAGGGTCTTGGATGATCTATTTCCATTTGCAGTAATTGGCATAATTATTGGCGGAAGATTGGGACACGTATTATTTTACGATGCTGTCTATTACCTGAATAATCCATTAGAAATTCCACAGGTTTGGCTTGGTGGCATGTCATTTCATGGGGGGTTAATTGGAGTGGCTACCATGACTTACATATTTACTAAAAAACACGCTATTGATTTTTTCACTTTAGGTGATTTATTAGCATTAATTTCACCAATTGGCCTATTTTTTGGAAGAATTGCTAATTTCATTAATGCTGAATTATACGGAATTACAACAACTCTACCTTTTGGTGTAGTTTTTCCAAACGAAACTTACCCACGACACGCTACACAAATTTATGAAGCGTTACTTGAAGGATTGGCATTATTTTTAGTTTTGAATCTAGCTTACAAACGCTCAATAAAACTACGTAATAGCAAAGGAGCCACTGGATGCTTGTTTTTGTGTTTTTACGCCCTCTTTCGCTTAAGTGTTGAACCGTTTAAAGTACAAGAAGTAATCGTGCAATTAGGCACCTACTCGTTTGGAGTTGGAGTAATTTTATGTACACTCATGCTTTTGCTAAGCATTCTATTGCTAAAAATACGCCTACATGCTTACAAGAACATATCCTAACAATTGGTGCCATAACTGTTGAAGAAGCACAAAAATTAGCACTCTATCACCCAGAATTTGGTTATTATACGCAAAGTAATGTTATTGGTCAACATGGTGACTTTATTACGGCACCTGAAATATCTCAACTATTTGGTGAAATGTTAGCATTTTGGTGTATTGCCCAATGGCAAGAGGCTGGATCACCAAGTTCCATTCATCTAATTGAACTTGGCCCAGGACGCGGCACGTTACTGCAAGACATTCTTAGAATTGGAGCAAGACAAGAAGGATTCTTAAATAGCTTGACTGTATCATGTGTAGAAATTTGTCATAATTTACAAAAACAACAACGCCAAAATTTGCAAGAATACCCATTTGTTTTCTGGTATAAAGACCTAATTGAAGTTCCACATGGTGCTGATTTCACCCTGGTAATTGCCAACGAATTTTTTGATACTTTACCAATTCGCCAATTTGTTGGCCATGAAGAACGTACTATTCGATTTAGCGAAGCCGAAAATAATCTTGTATTTTCACCACCTGGAAACCCCAATAGTATTAAGGAATCTTGCCCAATTGCTGATGATATTATGAAACAAGTGTTACAACACCTAAGCCCAGGGGCTGCTTTAATTATTGATTATGGAGATGATACTCCACACGAGTCACGCTTTGGTGATACCTTGCAAGCATTATTTCAACATAAACCAGTAAAAGTACTACAAAGCCTTGGTTTCGCCGATTTATCACACCAAGTTGATTTTTATAGCTTGCGTAGGGTTTGTAATAACCACAGATTTCAACCCCAAGGCAATTTTTTGCTTCGCCTTGGTATTGAGCAACGATTAGAAAAACTTATAGCAATCGCGACTCCAGAACAACGATTTGCACTAACAACAGGAGCAACTAGACTGGTATCACCTAGCGAAATGGGGCAACTCTTCAAAGTGCTCGAGGTTTTTCAATGCTAATACCCCCATGTCAAACTGCAACTAATTTAAACAATAGTGCAATAGCACATGGATTTTTTGGTTCTGAAGGTGGGTTTAGCACAGGACTTTACCAAAGCCTTAATTGTGGATTAAACAAAGGTGATGATGACTTAAAAGTTATGCAAAATCGCCAATTAATTTGTGATACCATGGGCATACAAACCATGATCACCATACGTCAAGTACACAAAAATAATGTATTAATCGTAAATAGCGATACAAAGAGTGGCCAGGAATACGATGCTATGGTAACCCAAACTCCCAAACTTCTATTAGCAATTAAAACTGCTGATTGCGCCCCAATTTTATTACATGATCCAGTTCATAAGGTTATTGGAGCAATACATGCTGGGTGGCGCAGTGCTGTTAGCGGTATTGTTGCTAATACCATAAAAGCCATGGAATCGATTGGGGCTAATAGAAATAACATTACAGCGTCCATAGGCCCATGTATTCAACAACAAAATTTTGAAGTTGGCCAGGAAGTATTCGATTCAGCTTTTGATGTTACATTCTTTACAAAAGCCAACCGAACAGCTCATTACCTTTACGACCTTTCAGGATTTTTGCTTAATCAACTAAAAAAAGAAGATGTAAAAAGTATCACAACCACAGATCTCGATACGTATAGCCTAGAAAAAAAATATTTCAGTTGCCGCCGTGCCCTTCATAAAAAAGAATCAGCTTTTGGTAATCAACTTAGCGTAATAGGCTTGGTGTAAAGAATTATTACATGATACAAAAATTTTAATCTACTTCACAAACAACCTTTGGAATAATAAAGTAAAAAGTAGATCCTGTTCCAGAGCCTGATTTCACCCACATCTTGCCGCCATGATCATTAATAATACGATTACATTGATAGAGTCCAAGACCAGAACCGTCATATTCAGAGTTAGGATTCAAACGCACAGATTCTTCAAAAATTTTACATAAATATTTTTTTTCAATACCAATACCGTTATCAGAAAATGAAAACTGCCAAAACAACCCGGTATCCTGGGCTTTAATATTGATTACTGGTTCTGACTGATTATACTTCAGGGCGTTAGAGATTAAATTTTGAACTACTTCTTTGAGTAATATTTTATCACCCATAATCGACGGCATTTGACCGCAGTTAATTTTAGCATTTTTATATTTATCAATTGTTTTAATTGCGCTAGTTATTTCTTCGATAATTAATTTAATATTAATAGTTTCTAAATTTAATTTTTTCTGATTATGATCACAGTACTTAAGCAAGCTAGCAATTAAATCCCCCATGTATTTGGTGCTATCACCCATTA
>CANMNU010000129.1 GCA_947499175.1 Alphaproteobacteria bacterium | reverse complement strand
TTTATCAAACCAATCGTGCATGAAAAATATATGGGCATGCAAAATGGTGATGGTTTGTGGATGATTAATTTTCGTTCTGACCGCGTGCGTCAATTATTGCGCAGTTTATTGCTTAAGGATTTTACATCTTTTAAACGTGAAAAAGTAGTTGAATTTGGCACCACATTAGCAATGAATGATTATTCTGATGACTTAGAACAATTAATTCCCACAATTTTTAGTAAAGTTAAGCTTGGTCAAAGTCTTGGTGAAACCATTGCTAAGCTCGGGTTAAAACAAATGCGTATAGCTGAAACTGAAAAATATGCCCATGTAACATTCTTTCTAAATGGTGGACAAGAGGCGCAATTTGCGGGTGAAGAGCGCGTGATGATTCCATCCCCAACTGTTGCCACGTATGATTTACAGCCAGAAATGTCAGCACAAAATGTTACTGAAACTATTTGCCAGGCAATGGAACGTAGCGACTTGTCTTTGATTGTGGCAAATTATGCCAATACCGATATGGTTGGTCATACTGGTGTAATTTCAGCTATTCATAAGGCTGTTGCTTGTGTTGATAATTGTCTGAAAATTTTAGTACAAAAGGCAATTGAACATAATTGGGTTTTGTTAATTACTTCTGATCATGGAAATGTTGAATGTATGCGTGAAACTGATGGGGTTACTCCGCATACCGCGCACACCTGTAATCCTGTGCCGTTTGTTCAAGTTAATGGGCCAAATTATCAATTAAATACTGGTACTTTGGCTGATGTTGCCCCGACTATTTTAAAAATTATGGATATAGACAAGCCATTGGAAATGACTGGTAAATCACTTTTTTTATGCCAGAAAAATAGCGAGTAGATATTAACAGATGTTATTTTTTACAAAACTATTATTTTCAGGATTGGCTTTGTGTTGGGGGTTAAGTCAGGTTGACTTTAAAAATTTACAGTTGGTTTTTAAAGAATTGCCGCTTAATATTTATGCTTTTGCATTTTTGGTTCTGTGCTTTTCAATCAGTTTAAATGGTCTGCGCCTTTATTTCATTGCTAAAAAATTAAACATGAACCAATCATTTAAATTTTTACACCAAATAACCTGGATTGGCATTTTTTTTAATCAACTACTTCCAGGCGGAATTGGTGGCGATGCTTACCGAATTTATACCTTATCTAAAAATAGCAATGGCATTTTAAGCTCAGCTGTCATTATATGGGATCGAATTTTGGGAATTATTTGCATGGGGCTGTTAAGCTCTACATTTCTTTTAGTTATTAATTTACCGCAACCCATAAGAATAATATCAACAATAATCTATAGTTCACTTTTGTTGGTGGTTATTACTCTAGGTTTGTTTATTCGGTATCCAATTTTGCAAAAATACAAACTGGTTACAAATTTATGGAAAATTTTTGCAACGGCAAAAGACCTTGTTAAATCGCCATTTGCATTAATTGCAACAAGCCTTGTTTTGGCGTTGGTTAATTTTGCAGTGTTTTACTTTTTAATAATTACACTGAAAATACCTTTGAATTTCGCAGAAAGTTCTGTGCTATTCACCCTTTCCTTAGTAGTAGTTCTAATTCCTATTTCTATATCAGGTTGGGGATTGCGCGAAGGATTTTTAACCGCTTATTTTTCAACCATGGGTTTACCATCAGAAATGGGGTTTACTTTGGGGGTTTTACAAGGATTATTAATGCTATTGACAGGTAGTATTGGGGCAGTTTTTTATTTATTTGCAAAAAAACTAAAAATTAACTTGCAAACTCCATAAAAAAAGATATCATGAGAACATCAAAAGCGGGCGTAGCTCAGGGGTAGAGCACAACCTTGCCAAGGTTGGGGTCGAGGGTTCGAATCCCTTCGCCCGCTCCAGGTTTCTAGTTTAGTGCTACCTTTGTGATACTTTGTTAAGCGCTGCTTGCAAATCGGCTGTTGCAGATATTGTTTTAATTCTCTCGCCTATACCTTTTAATTGTTCATCATTAACAAGTTTCATGGCTGCTGAGAACTGGTGTCTTGCATCGTTTAGTTGTTTAATTCTTGTTGCTTCCTCTAGTAACTCTTCTAGTTTTTTTAAAGTATCAGTATCATCAGGGTGAGACTTCTTAAAATCAGCAACATCTTTTTTAATTTCATTAATAGCATCTTCTACTTCTTGTTCAATAACAGCGCCACTTACTTCTGCTGATGTATCTTTCGCTGGTGCGGCTTTTGCAGAAGGCATTAAAGTAATAGCCGTAATTAAAGATATCAATGTAATTTTATTCATTTTTAGCTCACTGGTATTTCTTAATTAAATTCAGAATATATTGAAAATGTTAAAAAAGTGTTACTTGTGCTGAATTATTTAAAATTGCTGAAAATTTTATGAAAATTAAGCGCATGGTGTCTGTATAAAAATCGGTAGCGTAACTTGGGCCTCAAGTGCTTTTTGGCAACGGTTGCTTTATACATAAATATTTTCAATAAAATAATATATAATTTTTAAAAAACTTTGCTATGATTTTACCATATTGAATGTATGGAGTTCCCGTTATGAAATTAAAATTATTGCTAGTAGGCTTAGGGCTTGTTCTTATGGGTGGCGTTTATAGCGCGACTAGTCCTGCTACTAAAACAGAGACTGATAAATCCGCAGCGGCAACTGGACCTATGGTTAGTGCCTCTCAAGCTGCAAAAATGGAGTCGGTTGTTAATGGCATCCTAAAAGGTGCAGAAAGTGTAAGTGGACCCGGTGAAATCTTTAGATTTATTAACGGCCAAGAGCAAATCAAAGCAGATGAACGTGAAACTACTCTTTCAGGTGCAATTACTAGCGCAAAAGAAGCAAATTTCTCAATTGTTTGTTATGAAGAAGGAAAAATTGTTGCGGCAACTGATCCTAGCTTGATAGGCCGTACAGCTGAAGAATTTAAAGCCGGCGATGGCAGGACTGTGCTTAGTTTAGTTGTTGACACGCTTAGAAAGAAAAAAGAAACCGGTGAAGGTGATAGAGCTTTAGTTACCTATGAGGAAAGGTCAGGAAATGTTTCTAACAAAGTTGCTATTTATGCTTTGGGCAGAAACTCGTTCACTAAGTTTGGCAAGGGTGATAAAAAATATGTGCTGTTGCTAGTTGCACCTATAGCTTAATAGCTTGAATTGCACCATATAAAGTGCGAATCTCTTGTTCAGTGGGCTGCATTCTTAAGAATGCAGCCCTTATATTTTGCCACATTTTGTCTTTTTTATGAGGTACACGCCAAAAATTGACACGATCAAGTTCTGCTTCTAATGATTTAAAAAAATAATGTAATTCTTTATGGTTAACGGGTTTTGTGTCACCCAGGTGTAGCCATGATTCTTGGCTGGCCTGGCTTTGGTACCAT
>CANMNU010000128.1 GCA_947499175.1 Alphaproteobacteria bacterium | reverse complement strand
TCCTTTAAAAACCGAGATAGTGGAAGCAGATATCAGAAACAATTACAAAAATGCTAAAAATCTTCTGCCAAGCGTTGCCGCTATAAAACCGACCAAAACTTTGCAAGCGATCAAAGACATAAAAGCTAACCTCAAAACGTTTTCTCCTGCCAAATCTGAAGAGGCTTTACTTGCAACTCTCGACGACCTTGAAAAGGGGATGGCACCCTTAGGCCTTTCCAATATTCCTGCCCCAGTTGAAATGATGGTCGGCACTAAAAAAAGTTTAAACGAAACCATCAAATGGGATAAAAGTGAAGGCACGAAAAACCTCTTGAGAGGGGTACAAAAATCTTTGCTGGATGATATTCAGGAATATAAAAAAGTTAACCCAGCATGGGGCAAAGCCTTTGATAAAGCAGAGCGCTCTTTTGAAGCAACCGCCAAAAGAGAAAAGCTCGATAAATTTCTAGCAGGTAAGATTGAAGACCCCACTACAAAAGAGGTTGCCTATATTCCTCTGGCTAAGCTTTTAAACGATAAAAAATATGCGAAACAATTGGAAAATACCTTAGGCGGTCAACAGTTCAAGAAATTAAAGGATTTTACGAAAGTGGCAGAAGCGATGGCTACTGCGGAAAGGAACACCCCCAATAAGTCTGGCACAGGTCCATTCATGGCGGCTCTTGGTCTCATAGGTTCAATTGCAAATGGAGATTTTATCACTCCGCTTAAGGTCATTGGTGGTGGGGCTGTGCTCACTGAGCTGCTAACCAACAAACGATTCTTGAATCTGGCTACCAAGTTTGCTAAAGAGCCGACTGAGCCACTTGCCAAAAAACTCAACGCTCTAATCAAAGAAAATACTGGTATGACCTCTCAGGCCTTAATGACGGGGCTGAAGAGTCAAGGAGGAGAATAGTAAGTATCAGTTTAAGCAAGCTTAATATTTGCCATGTTAGTTATGTTTTCTGTTTAAACACCCTATTAGTTGCATCAAGTAGTTTTTTGTTTGTGAGATGGATATACCTTTCTGTTGTTTTAACGCTAGCATGCCCTAATAGGCCTTTAAGTTCAATTAAATCAACACCATTGTTAATTGCAAAAGAAGCAAAACTATGTCTGAGATCATGAATCCTTATATCTGGCAGACCTGCTTGCTTGCGTATGCGTTCCCAAGTTTTTTGTATTGCAACTAAATGGGTACCTGGCTTGTCTCCACAAAAAACATAAGGGTTATTTGCTTGTTTTTCTATATTTAAAATAATACCTTTGGCAATGTCGTTTAATGGTATAACTCGTTTCCCTGTCTTGCTATCTTTTAACCGGAGACAATTGTGTGTTAAATCTATCTCTTCCCATTGTAATGATAAAATTTCTCCTTTGCGGCAGCCTGTATAAATAATTAGGCGAAGTGCGCTTATGGTATAAGGTGATACTATGCCGGCAATTTCTCGTTCTAATAATGTTTTTTCTAGTTTTTTTAATTGCTCATCCGTTAGATAATTTTCCATCTTTTTGTCTGGGTGTTTGGGAATACTCCTACATGGATTAGTGTTTAAGGGAATATATTCCCAAAGTTCCGCTTGATTAAAGGCTGTGGTTAATAATCTAAGGCATTTCGTGCTAGTTCCATTAGATAAAGAATCTTTGAATTCCAAGACATCTCTCCGTTCAATTTCAACTATAGGTTTTTTTCCAAAGAAGGGGAGTATATAAAGTTTGATTCTTGAGGCATCTCTGTTGATTGTAGAAGGTTTATGATTCTGCTTGATATATTTTTCTGTAAACACCTGCCAAAACTTTTCAAAAATAACGGATTTTTGCTCTGCAACTTCTTTTGCTTTTTTTATTGCTTTAGGGTCTATATCTTTAGCGATATCTGCACACCATTTCTTTGCTTTGTCACGGGCTAAATCTACTGTATAATTTCCGTGTACACCAATTTTTAAATAAGTGTATACTTTTGTTGTTGGAGATGTATAAAAAAATACATAAGTTTTGTAGCCAGATGCATAAATACGGCATCCAAACCCCTTTATCTCATCATCCCAAATCACATAATCTTTTTCTCGTGGTAAGCTGCTCTCTACAAGCTTTTTGGTTAGTTTTGGCATCCATTACACTCCATTCAAACGTTAGATCAAAGTTAGAACGAAATAGGTTTTGCTGTCAATTTTTATCCATAAATGGTGCTTAATGAAGAACATAAAGTGTATCCAAAAAAACTTAAAACCTATAAATTCTCAGGGTTTACAGTGTTTATTAGTATCTCAACCATTGAAATCTTACCGGCCTGTCACGCCGGAGGTCGCGGGTTCGAGTCCCGTCACTCCCGCCATTTATCCACTCTTTAAATTTTGGTTGTTTTGTGACTGACTTTATCTATATTGTTGATCTTGAAAGTGCATCTAATCGTGGACGTCCAGAATCTTTCCATGCAAATGATGCACATCGCCAAAACATTATTGAAATGTTTAATTTGCTAGATTTAAAATCTTTCTCTGTGCAATTTCATGTTACAAAAGAAATAAATAACACATACCTCTTACAAGGTAGTATTAATGCATCTGTTGTGCAGCTGAGTGTAATTAGCTTTGAGCCAGTACGCACTAAAATTAGTGAACAATTTAGTGTGGTTCTAGTACCTTCGCAAAAACGTTTAGCTGAATATGAGGAATCGCATCCTGATGATGATAGCGACGTATTTGTAGAAGGCGAATACGATATTGGCAATGTTGCCTTAGAATATCTATCTCTTTGCTTACCAGATAATCCCAAATTGCCCGGAGAAAGTAATGATTACAAAGAATTTGATGCAAGCAAAAATATCTCCAAGTTGTCACCATTTGCAGGCTTAATTGATAAGCTAAAAGATAAATAATTTAATTTTGGCATATTATGACCTTGCACACATAATTGATTTTTTCTAAAGTCAGTCAGACACAAAATAATGGAATAAGATATGTTTATATTAAATGGATTTAACGCTTTAATAACTGGTGCCAGTGGTGGTATTGGAAAATCTATCGCATTAGCTTTAGCCAAACAAGGGGCTAGAGTAGTTATTAGTGGTACACGTACTGAAGCTTTGGCAGAAACTGCAAACGAAATTAAACAAGTTACTGGCAGTAATGCCGAAATCCTTACTTGTAATTTGTCTGATCCAAAATCAGTTGAAGAGCTTTTTTCAAAATCTGAATCTTTAGTTGAAAAAATTGACATTTTAGTCAATAACGCAGGCATTACACGTGATAGCTTAGCAATGCGTATGAAAGACGAAGATTGGCAAGATGTTCTAGATGTTAATCTTACTGCAAGCTTTCGTCTGTGCAGAGCTGCTATTAAAGCAATGATCCGCCGCCGCTACGGACGTATTATTAATATTTCATCAGTTGTTGGGGTAGCTGGAAATCCAGGCCAGGCCAACTATTGCGCAGCTAAAGCTGGAATG
>CANMNU010000127.1 GCA_947499175.1 Alphaproteobacteria bacterium | reverse complement strand
ATCGTTTATTAATGGCTTTATCCATATCTTTTCAACACTTATTGCTTATGCCTTGAAATCAAACAAACCTGCCATTAAATTCAACAATCTAATCCAGAATTAGGGTTAACAATAATATTCCTAACAATACCCCTTCAAATGGACAATGTGAGTGTCCCCCGGTACAGCCAGGTTTTGTTCAAGGTGTTAATCAACCAGCAGCAATGTCTCAACCTCAAGCCATGGTTGTTAGCCCTGTCGTTACCCCAAGCAATGCTGCTGTAGTTCCTACTTCCTTAACCCCTTTAGCCCCACCGGCTTCTGGAGCTCTCCCAGCCCCTCAGGTCGATTATGGTCAAAGCATAGTTTTTCAAGCAAAGGCAGATGCTGAAAAATCACAAAATCAAGCAAAAGCAGAGGCACAGGTAGCAGCTCAGAAGGCAAAAGCAGATGCAGCATTGCAAGTTGCTAGTACACAAAAAGCTGCTACAGCTGCTGCTACAACAGCTACTAAAGGAGTATTTTCTAGCGCTATGAGCAGTATTGGTTCAATTTTTAGTAAGAAAAAATAAGCTGGTTCACTTGGTAGCTTTGTGTAGGGAAACAATACCGCCTGCCCATTTTTCAAAACTACAAGTGGAAAAACCATTTTCTAATATAGTGTTTTGTAAAACTTCTTGGGTGGGGAATTTGCGTATGCTTTCTATTAAGTACTGATAGGCATCACGATCTTTGGCTATATGTTCCCCAATCCATGGGATTAAATGAAAAGAATACGCATTGTAAAAAGGTTTTAGGGGGCCATTTATCAATCCACTTGGTGGTGAAAACTCCAAACAAAACCATTTTCCTCCTGGTTTTAGCACCCTAGACATTTCAGCTAATGCTAGTGGTTTATTTGTAATGTTGCGTAATCCAAAAGCAATGGTAACTCTATCAAAGCTAGAATCTGCATAAGGCAATTGTTCGGCATTACCAGTATGCCAGTTAATATTTAATTGTCCTTGGTTAATCGCTTTTTTTCGGCCTTCTTGCAGCATGTCATAGGTAAGGTCACACACAGTAATATTTGGGTTTAAATAAGTTTTGTCGGTGTTAATGCGTATAGCAATATCGCCTGTGCCCCCTGCCACATCTAAGATGGTCATATTTGGTCTTAAATCAAGCGCTTCAACAAACGAGCGTTTCCAACAGCGGTGCAAACCTAAGCTCATTAAATCATTCATTAGGTCATAATTTTTTGATACATTTGAAAAAATTTCATGTACCAGGCTAGTTTTTAACTTAGTTTTAACTGTTTTAAAGCCAAAATCAGTATAGTCGTTGTTATGTGTGGTATGTTCCATATGTACAGGCTCACAAAGCTAAGGCATAATGTCGTAGCTTAGCATAGGAAAAGAATATGGTAGAAATACTTCTGTTTGCAGTGTTGTCGGTTTATTTATTTTACCGTTTATGGAGTGTGCTTGGTACGCGCACTGGCCAAGAAAAACAACGGCAATGGCCACGCCCTGAAAATCAGGATTCTAACGTAATCATTTTACCACAAAAAAATTTACAGCAACCAGTTGCATCAATCGTTATTGATGTTCCGCAACCATTTGCTGAACAAATTAAAGCTATTCAAAAAACGTTCAAAGATTTTTCGATCACTCGTTTTCAAGCAGGTGCGTGTAATGCTTTTCGGGCAGTTTTGACTGCTTTTGCAAAAGGAGATAGTGATCGTTTAGCTCAACTAGTTGGTCCCAAAGTTCTCAAAGAATTCCAACAGGCCATAAAAGCTCGGGTTAAGCAAAAAGAAACCCTAAACATTAATGTAAAAGAAGTTGATGCTGAGATTGAAGATATAACCTTAAACAAATCAGTTGCTGAAATTTTAGTACGCTTTACCAGTGACCAAATTGTGGCCACGCTGAATAAAGCCGGTGAAATTATTGATAATACAAACCAATTGACCAATCGTATGATTGATCGTTGGACGTTTCAAAAAGACCTGAAAGAGCCAGGCTTAGTTTGGTTGTTAGTTAAAACTGAGAGCGTGGCGCTGTAGGTATTATTGGGCATAATAAATTTAATTGCTCAACCACACGATCAACTTCTTTTAAAACAGGGGCTTGTTTAGGGTTAATATTCGCATTGGCGCAAAAAGCTTGAGCGTAGCCATTTTCAAATAGCTTCTTGTAAAATTTCTTGAACTTTTCTTTTTTTATTCCCGTTGGGTAAATTAATACAGGCTTTCCCATAACGCAAGCTTCGCTCGCCATACTTATTGAATCTTCGCAGACAATGATTGTATCAACCCCGCTTAAAAGGTTAGGGTAGGGGTTTTCGCTTTTTTGGTCCCAAAGCCAATATGAAGATCCTTTTAGATTTTGTTCAAAAATGTCTAACCAATCACTTGGTGTTCGTCTTGATGGCGTAATAATTAAACTAGCATTGTGTTTTGTGCAAAAATTTTTTAAATCATTCGCTAAGTTAATTGCTAGCGATTTTTCATATATTCCATGAATACTATTGCCCCCCAGCATAACTCCAACCCTGGGACTTTGGTAATTTTGCAAGTGTTGGGGAAAGATTAGCTGATCTGGTTCAATGCCGTGAAGAGCTCCTTGGGTGGTTATAACATTTGTTCCTGTTATTTGGTCATGTATTGGTGCAATAACAGCATTAAAATAATGGCAAGGTACGCCAGGGTTCATTAATACAACAGTTTTAACTTTGTGGCGCATTGCTATTGCTACAAGTACTGCTTGTCGTCCTGCAGCAATTATTACATCTGGTAATTGGTGGTTTAAATTTTTTACGGCCAATAATTGTAGAAAATTTGGTAGCGCTGCAAACAAACGTGGTGGCATCCATTTGCACCAGCTTGGTAAGTTGATTGGTTTTTTCAAATAAGCATTAATCCACTTTTCAGCTAAAGCTTCAGCTTGCTTCCAAGTTCCTGTTTTTTGAGCATCAACACAAATCCAACCAAAAATATTTTTTTTCATATTTTTTAATTTATTTTTATATAAATTATTGATTCCTAAGCATAGAGCCAAAGACAGCCATAGTCTAGCACCATAAATAATCTTGTTGTTTAAAAATAAAATATAAAATTTAACGAAATTTTAATAAAGCTTCGATTTAATAGAATTAAGGACAAGTGGGTGCAAGGCATCCAAGTAAATGTAAATGAGGAAATAATTATGGTCGAAAGTATACAGCATAAGCTCGACCGGGTTCGCCCACCCCGTGTTCAAATTACCTATGATGTCGAAATAGGTAACGCGATTGAAATGAAAGAGTTACCTTTTGTGGTTGGCATTCTCGCAGATTTATCTGGTCACTTAAGTGATCCACTGCCTCCGCTTAAAACCCCAATTCTGGATTAGAAGTGAGTATTTGCGAGAGTTAGAAGGCAGTTTTAGCTAAGATTAGCTATTGATTTAATAAACGGCCTTCCATGAAGAAAGATATCACAGACTTATTTGTTTTGCTGGATGATTTTTGCGCAGAA
>CANMNU010000126.1 GCA_947499175.1 Alphaproteobacteria bacterium | reverse complement strand
ACCGTTAGCTACCTTGGCCATACTGATACCTTCTTCTTGCCTCACTTTAAGTACTTTTCTGCGCATATCAATAGAGTAAGTCATCGGCTTAATTAAAATTTAAAAATAATTACTGAAATTATAGGCTATTTATTTGTTAATGGCTATATCATCGTTTTCACCAACAAAATGAATTTGTGGAATTTTTGCAATAGCATTTTTATTTTGCAAAGGATCAAGTGATTCAAAAAGTGGTTGAGAATTATGGTACTTTGTCCAGTTTACATGGTCTAAATTACCAGCGAATGAGATAATTTGGGTAATGTTGTTGAGCTGGGGGCTAAAAGTAATGCAACCGTTGCACCACCTGAATAGCCAACTATTTCTATAGTTTTAAAATGAAAACGTTCTTGGCAAGTCTTAATAACATTAATAATTGCTTGAATAACTTCTGGGCTATAGCGCGCAGTTGTCCAATATTTTGAATTAGCCCCAGTCGCATTTTTGGTGTAATGAAATGGCCTATTAATTACAATTTTGCTAAATTTACGGTTATCAACAGCCGCTAAACGTAATGCCATAGGGTCAGTCGGTGTTGGGCTTTGCGCTATTTTACCGTGTGCATTAATTACTAAACCATCACCCTCTAGGTAAATTACTGCATGTTTGCTATTTAGGTTTTTTTGAAAAATCTGAATTGGAAAATATCCATCAACAATCTCTGCTGTAAAACCATGCTCTGCTGCAATATCAAATGCACGACTCCGCCTTGCTTGATCACTTGTGCAGCCAATTAAAAAAAAGGCGGTGAAAATCACCGCCCATTTTAGTTTTAATCTAGTCACTTAATCTTAGAAACCGTAGTGTACACGTACTGCAGTTACATAAGTGTTAAGATTCCCACGTTTTGAGTAGTCGAATTCCATGCTTCCTGAAAGAGAATCGTCGCTCTTCAAGTTAACACCACCACCACCACCAAAGGCAGAACGGCCAACTTTATAAGCTGGTGATCCTTGGTATGACACACCCTTGTTTTCTTTAACATCGTATTCTGTATGTAGAGTCAAGAAAGGTGCAACACTTGGAGTAATCTGGTAACCAGCTTTAACTTTAGCAGTAGCAGTTTGTGCTTCATAAGTGTTAGCTACCTGACTGTTGCTTGATTTGCTGTATGCTGCATTAGAAGATGTTTCACCAAATGCACCAGTTTTTTTCTGCATTGTTAAGTAACCAAGTTGTAAACCGAAGTTTGCTTTATTAATTGTGTTAACAAAGTTTACAAATGCACCAGCAAATAAGTTTGTAGATTTTGTTGAGTTAGACCACGTAGTTTGGTCTATTTCTATTCCGCTCATACGACGTGTGTCTGTTCCTTTGTCCCAACTCAATCCACCTACAAATTCAAAGTATACATTTTTATGTGGTGCAACTATTAAGTATGGGTTTATACCAAAAGAATCACTTTTTTGCGTACCTTTGTTAAACTCAGTTCTTGCATCAATGCGGTTATAACTTACACCTAAACCAGCACAAAACACGCTGTTAAAGCGGAAGTCAGCACCAATCATTGCAAGGTATGAATGGCCATTCCATTCTTGACCTGAAGTTGTGTTATCAAGTGCACCGTGGCTTACACGCGTCCAAACTGAAGCACGTTTTGTAGCAGAACCGGCAGCTCCGGCAACTTTTACACCACCATCTGCAGCTGGTGCTGCGGCATCTGCTGCTGCGGCATCTGCTGCGTTGCCTTGCATTGCTGCATGCGCTCCTGCAGCAAGCGCGCCAACTAAACCTATAACCTTACGAACTCCCACAGCCATTGTTGTTGGTGCAGTCACTACTGAGCTTGATGTTTTGTCAGTGCCCAAAGCAGTATTTAGTTGATTAGCCGCGCTTTGTGATATTCCGCCACCGGCTACAACAGGAGCCTGTGGTGCTGGTGGATTAACGTTTGGGGCATACACAGAAGTGCTTAGAGATACTGCACCAGCAAGCGCCAATGCTTTTATTGATTTGAATTGCTTAAACATAGAATTCCTCTTGTTAATGTAATGTTACAATTAAGACTATATAGCAATTATCTAAATTTTTTTATTTTTTTGGATAACAACAGTTGTATAAAATACTAGGTGTAACCATGGGGCAACAAGAAGTTAACAGATATGCTTTAAAAATTAACCTTTTTACCTAACGATTATTTTTACGCAATTGCAGCATTATTAATTTAATAATAAGCGATCGTTATCAACCGTATCACCAAACTGGCGCATTAAGTCCTGAGGGGTTAACTTTGCCCGTGCATCGCCCGCGACATCATAAATTAAGCTACCTTCATGCAACATTATTGTGCGGGAACCATATTGTAGAGCTTGGCTTAAGCTGTGTGTAACCATTAAAGTTGTTAACCCTTTTTCTTTAACAATTCTATTAGTTAATTCCATTACGAATTTACTAGTTTTAGGGTCAAGCGCTGCTGTGTGTTCATCAAGCAATAAAATTTTCAAGGGGCTTGATGTTGCCATTAATAAGCTTACAGCTTGACGCTGCCCCCCTGATAACATTGCCATTAAAGTATCTAGGCGATTTTCTAAACTTAAATTCAAAGGTTTTAAAAGCTCTTTAAATAAACTGCGTGATTCTGGCCCAACAGCTTGATTTAGGGAACGATTTTTGCCACGGCGTAAGGCCAATGCCAAGTTTTCAGCAATTGTAAGGTTAGCGCACGTGCCAGCGACTGGGTCTTGAAAAACTCTGGCCACATGTTGGGCCCGTAAATTAGTGGTTTGTTGTGTAACGACTTCATCGTCAATGTGAATTTGACCAGAATCAGGAATTACTTCACCAGCAATAGTATTTAGCAGGGTTGATTTCCCCGCACCATTACTGCCAATTACAGTTAAAAATTCACCTTCTTGAATGCGTAAATCTAAATTATCAATTGCAACACGAAAGGCGGCCGTACCTTTGCCAAAATGAACATTAATTTTTTGCAAATGTATCATCTGCCTAACCTCTTATTGCTTTTTTTAGGTCAGGCAAAAGCATTGCTACACCAACCAATATTGCCGTAACTAAATTTAAATCAGTTGATAACAAGAAAAACCCACCGGCATTAAGTGCTGTTGCAATTACAAATTTGTAAAAAATTGCCCCAATAATACAGGCAACAATCGCATGACTAATTTTTTTAATTGGTATAATTGCTTCGCCAACAATTACCGCTGCAAGCCCATAAACTAGCGTTCCAACTCCCATGGTAATGTCAGCAAACCCATTTACCTGGGCAAATATAGCCCCACCAAGTGCCACAAATGCATTTGATAAACAAAGCCCTAAGCCAATCATCCGCTTATCATTAATTCCTTGGGCGCGTGCCATGCGTGCATTGTTTCCTGTGGCTCTTAAGGCTAATCCCACATCAGTTTTTAAAAACCTATTCAAAGCAAAGCCTAAAATTATAACCAATATGAAAATTGGCAATATGCGCCAAAATGCACCAAATGGTACTTTTAGAGGCAAACAGAAAGTTTC
>CANMNU010000125.1 GCA_947499175.1 Alphaproteobacteria bacterium | reverse complement strand
TGCAGATAAGCTTGTAAACGAAGTCTTGGATATAGCCAATAGTAAAAACAGCGGAGTCAACAAGACTCAAGTTCCTTTAATGAGTAGTGATCAATCATCAGCAACTATGAATGATATTATTAATGTTGGTAATAAAAATACTTTAGCGGCAGCTTATTATAGAAGAGATTTGTTTATAAAATTAGAAAGTACTTCTGAAGTGATTTCTAATGTTTGCGGGTATTTGTCTTCTTCATTAACTCCAGTTACTGCATTATTGGTATACAGTGGCACTGGAGCGAGTGCAGCGTCTATTCTTAATGCATCTCTTGGGGCAGGACATGGTTTGTTTTTGTCGTTTGCTAGATTCAGTAAGAGTCAAATAGATAAACAGCAAGATATTATTAATAGTTTGGTGCCATCAGATAAAAAACAAAATCTAAATATTGAGGTGGTTGATGATGAACAGCCTGTTTCAGGTGGAAATAAAGCTAAAGTTTAAAACTCAAACGTGAAGTAATAAAAAATAAATTTATTTAGGTGCAATTCCAAAGTTTATAGCCGTTGAACAAGTATGTTTAGCGGTTACTTTTTTATATTTTAATAAAACACGGGTGTTTGCTAAATATTAACCATTTGTAAACTTTTATGCCGAATAATTGTAATTAAAGATGTTTTGTGGGGTTTTATGAGATTAAAATCAATATATTTAACATTAATAGTCATTGCATTTAGCTTAACTAGGGCTGCTGAAACTGGTAATGATGATGACGTAACAATTATAAATCTGGATAGTTTCGTTGATATTACAGATTCGTTAAAAGTTCCGAATTTTACTTATAATTTTCATAGTTATGATTGCCCAAAAGAATTAAGTACTGAAGTTGTGATTGCAGTTAACGGCTCTATTGCTGCTGGTCGTTTTCCAATTTTGGTAAGTGATATTGATGAAACATTAGTGAAAAAAGGGTTCGATGGGATTAGTTCAACAGATCTTTACAATCAGATGAGTACCTCAGGGGTATTTTCTAATTCACATGGGGTGCTGGCCTTAACTGCGCGTCCAATTAATATGAATAAGGTTGTTGAGTCAACAAATTTTGAGCTTGCTACTTATGCTCCTGAATTTTATAAAGTTATGCGTTCTGATAAAAATTTTGATGGTATATCTTCATTAAATTTATTGTTTAAATTTGAGAGAAGGTTCATATATGATTCTGGGCTGTTAGTTATGGGGGGCGGAGGTCTTAGTAAACGCCAAGTTCTGGATGAGTATTTTAGGCGTCTTTTGATAAATTCTGAACACAAATATGACCTAATTTTTATTGATGATGAGTATAGTTGGTTTCAAGAGTTTTGCACTGGTGGGTATAACCAGAAAATTCGCACAGGGCATTTTTTTCACTATAATTGGCTAGTTGGGGAAGGAATAACCCCTAAAAAAGAGGAACCTTCACAGTCAGTTAAGATTATTGGAAGATTTACAATTGAAGATATCTCACAGGATCAGAGTGATAATATAGGTTGTTTTGATTGACTCATTACGAAACTGAAGCGGTTATTTAAATCAGTCACTAATTTTAAACTGCACACCTAGTTCCATCACTTTTTGGTGCGGAATTTCAAAAAAATGTGCTGGTTTGATTGTGTTGCGTAGCAGTATCCTGAATATGCGGGCACCTAATCCACGTATACTTTTTAAGCGAGTGCCTAAAATCGGGACTGCTGATAATAAAAAGAAAGTGCTGTGGTTAATATCAATTTCCAGTCCTTTGCTGTGTGCATCTTTTAAAATTGTTGTAATGCGTGGGCTTTGCATAAATCCGTGGTGGGCAACAACTTGTACAAAACCATGGGTGAAATGTTGGATAAAAATACGCTCATTTTTGGGTACTCTGGGAATTGTATGGCTAAGGATAGTAAGCACCACTACTTGTTCGCCGAGGCAATTACAATGTTGCAAATATTTAATTAAAGATAGTGGCATATGGTCAAAATCTTTAGATAAAAAAACAGATGTGCCAGGCATGCGCAAAATTTTTTCATTGTTGAATTTTTGAAAAAACTGACTAAAGGTTAAGCTAAGTTTTCTTGTTCTGTCACTCATACGTTTGCGTTGGTGGCGCCATAGGTGCATTATGTTCCATACCAAAATGGCAACCAACATTGGCATCCATCCTCCTTGGGCGAATTTCAAACTATTAGCTGCTAAAAAGGTTAGGTCAAGCAAAAATAATAATCCAAAAGTTAGCAGTACGGTGATAAGTTTCCAGCGAAAAACCCGCAGCATGGCAACCATAGCTAGTAGGCTGGTTATGACCATTACTCCACTTACTGAAAAACCATAGGCATCTGCCAGGTGATCGGAGTCCTTAAATATTAATATGATTGCCACTACACCTATGCACAATAGCCAGTTGATAGCTGGAATATAAATGCGTCCATATGCCTGGGAGCTGGTGTGAATGATTTTTATTCTTGGTAAATAATCAAGTTGAATAGCTTGACCGCACAACGAAAATAAGCCTGAAATGACGGCTTGTGACGCAATAATTGAAGCAATAGTTGAGAGTCCAATCATGTATAATAATAAGTGCTCTGGAATTAGGAAGTAAAACGGGTTTGAAATGGCTTCAGGATGATTTATAAGGGCTACTCCTTGGCCAAAATAATTTAGTAATAAGCATGGGCCCACTAACCCTAACCAAGAAATACGAATTGCCCTTGCGCCAAAATGCCCCATATCAGCGTATAGGGCTTCAGCTCCAGTAATGCATAACACAACAAATCCTAGAAGTGGTAGTATCTGTTTGGGGTACATTATGGCCAACTGTAGGCCGTA
Organism: Alphaproteobacteria bacterium; assembly: GCA_947499175.1. GTDB lineage: Bacteria > Pseudomonadota > Alphaproteobacteria > Paracaedibacterales > CAITNM01 > CAITNM01. Next base: position 774 of record CANMNU010000125.1, on the reverse strand, counting down.
CCAAGGGTTCATTGCTTTCATAATGCTTGGCATGCTGATAATTTGCCATATTCCCAGGCTACCAATTACTAAGAACCACACCAACATAATTGGTCCGAACAAAACACCGACTTTATCTGTGCCCTTTGCTTGTAGCATGAATAACAAAATAATAATGACAATTGCTGTTGGTAAAATATAATGGTTTATTTGCGGTAAGCTAATTTTTATTCCTTCTAGGGCACTTAAAACTGAAATTGCAGGTGTAATTAATGTATCCCCAAAAAATAGGGCTGCACCCAGTAACCCCATGGCTATTAAGCTATTTGTTGAAACGAATCTAAGGCGTCTGTGGTTAATTAAGGCTAGTAAGGCTAGAATTCCGCCTTCACCATGATTATGTGCTCGCAAAATTAATAGCACGTATTTTAAGGTTACAACTAGCATTAATGCCCAAAAAATTAGTGATAAAACTCCTAATATATTGGCTTCACTCAACCCAATCCCGCTAAAGCACTCCTTCATTGTATAAAGGGGGCTGGTTCCTATATCACCATATACCACGCCAAGGGTGGCAATTAATGGGATTTTATTATGTTTATTATGCTGCATGGTTGAAGGATAACTTAGCGGCGTTAATAAATAGTTAAGAACCCTAATTCTGGATTAGATTGTTGAATTTAATGGCAGGTTTGTTTGATTTCAAGGCATAAGCAATAAGTGTTGAAAAGATATGGATAAAGCCATTAATAAACGATCTATGTCGAGTATGAACAATCTGAAAATCTGTTTTTA
>CANMNU010000124.1 GCA_947499175.1 Alphaproteobacteria bacterium | reverse complement strand
TTTTTAGACATATTGCTCTCAACCTCTTGCAGCTGACAAAAGCGAAGATGAAAGGAATGTCGATTAAACGACTTAGGAAGGTAGCTGGATGGGACGATGAAACTCTTTCACTCATTTTATCTCAAAAATTTTCATGAGGTGGCCCTGCCGACCATCCCTGGAGACAGTTGCCCACTCGACGATGATCTTGTACTGTGTTTACGAAGAAATTGAAATGAGAGATTTTATGAGAAATAATAAAATTCAACTGAGTATAATTTTATTATTGACCATAATTTTATTGTCTGCGTGCAATCATTCACCTAACAAAATAGCGCATAGTGTTCAAACACAGCAAGACAGAAAATGGAAGATCGGTGCAAAAATTCATTTTGAAGAAGAAAACGGTGGTGATTATATCGGCCTTAAAGAAATTAATAGATTGACTAAAGAGACCTTAAGATCAACTCTCCCCATCAAAAAAGACTCAGGCGACAATAATGCAAAAATCCTCTTGAAAAAAGAAAATGGTCAAATTGAAATTGATCACTATACAGAAAAGGGCCAACTAAATGTTGGTGAGGAAATGCATGCAACGTTATTGTATACAAGCCCGAGGGGATTTCACTCTTCTGAAACTTTAGCTCAAGTCTGCAATATTTTATTCGTTGATTGCGAAACACCTCCAGATATTGAAACTGTCAGCACCAAGTACAGCGCCATTATTAAACCAAGCTGGCGTTTCAAAATATCTGAAATAGTTATCATAAAAAATGATAAAGGACCTTCGTTTATCATGGCTAAATTGCTTTTCAATACTCACGAAAATATTTACCTAGGCAACAAACCAATATCTGCTGGGTTACATATGACATTGGTAAACTGCGCAGATAATTCCATACTTTCTGATCCGATCAAAATGGATAAATTAACCAAAAAATTGAATGAACGTCTTAAAGGCAAGCTCATTAAAATTGCATCTAAAAATGGTGTGGCTGATTTAGAATTCGGGATATCAGGACAACCCTGGAGAATTCGCGCTGGTCAAAAAATCGAATTAATTTTTTCATACTAACCTTAAAATATTTTCCACCCTTTCAAACACAGACATTGGCGTGATCCTAATACATTCGCACCCAAAATGTTTATAAGTGTCAAAGTGGATTTTATTCAAATTTCATGGACTCTTGAAAGCTAATTTTACGAGCGGATTTGGGGCACAAAAGCCCAAATCCGTCATCGCTGTATGGAATTTTATCCGTCTGTTTGGTAGCTAAAGATATCGAAATTTTCGCCAGCGGTTAAATCAAGGTGTGTGCGATGGGGAAGAAAATCAAAACAGGCTTGGGCCAGGCTTTGGCGTTTTTCTCTTGCTAACAAGATATCAAGTTTTTGTTTAAGCTTATGCAGGTGCAAAACATCAGTGGCAGCATATTTTAATTGTTCTGGACTTAATACCGGACTTCCCCAATCAGACGTTTGCTCCTGTTTAGAAAGGTCAACTCCCAATAGTTCTTTGCACAAATCTTTCAACCCATGGCGGTTGGTATAGGTTCGCACGAACCGTGACGCAATTTTTGTACAATAGATATTCTCTACCGGCAGTTGAAATGTATGCCTTAAAATTCCCACATCAAAACGTGCATAGTGAAAAATTTTCAGTAAATCTTTGTCGGCTAAAGCTTTCTTTAAATTAACGGCTTGATCAAAGCGTGGTTCTGGAAAATGAACCAAATGACATTCTTCATCACCTGCCGACAGTTGAACAAGGCATAGCCGGTCGCGATGATTTTTCAAACCCATAGCTTCGGTATCAATGGCCACGCTGCCTTTAAACGTAACATCAGCTGGTAAATCATAAGAATGTAAATGGATTTTCACAGGACAGGCCCTTTTTTTATTAAATTAATCTTTGATATCATTCTGCTCTAACAAACGTTCCATATTGCGACGTTGTTGTTTTGAATAATTTGCAGACGTGGTTTTGTTGGTGGCGGCTTTAGGTTTTAAACGGGCCAGCTCTTCCACTGTTTTTTGGTTGTTTGCCACCACATCTTTATCAGGAACAGATTGACTGTGACTAACCGAAGGGGGAGGGGATTCGCGCGATACAGAAGATGGAATGATCGCCTGTGTACCTTGTTGAATAAGGGTTGCTGTTAATAAATCTTGAGGAGTCCCACTAGAGGACAGCGTACTGATTGATGACTTTGAGGTTGGATCACTATATTTTTTTTGCTGTTGTTTAATAAGGTTTTGGAGAGAGGATGGCAGGAAATTAAAGACAGAATCACTGCCTCGGTAAAGGCTTGAGCTTAAATGGCTTTCTTGGATAAGCTTTGGGTATTCGGGGCGGCTAACAAAAATGCCCATCATAATTTCAACAACGCAAATAAGAATAAACCCTCTTAGCAGGCCGTAACCAAACCCTAAGGAACGATCAATACCCCCTAATTTGCTTTGACGAACCAAGCCAGTGAAAAATTGGCTGATAAAACTGAAGAGAATTAGGAAAATAATGAATAACACACCCGCGCAGACAATATCAGCCAACATAGGGTTTGGGATATAATGTCGGGCTAGGGATTGTGCTAATGGCAGACTAAAAAAGGCGGCGAACCCGGCGGCTGTCCATGATATCAAACCCAATACTTCACGCGTTAATCCACGCATTATCCCCATCAGGGCCGACAAGAACATAACAACTAAAATGCCAATATCAACAGCGTTCACAATAACCTCAGCCTTTAAACGATTTTACAAACCGCATCATATTCCAGACGCGGAAGTCGAGGGTACAACTTATCGTGTTGACCATATCCTAAATTACACAGAAAAATTGATTTCCATGTTGTGTCGGTGAAAAAAGTTTCATCCGTTTTTTGACGATCAAATCCAGACATCGGGCCACAATCCAACCCTAAAGATCGGGCTGCTATAAGAAAATAGGCGGCCTGCAAGCCGGCATTAAGTAGCCCTGTCTCTGTTGCATAAGCGACATTTCCTGTAAACCAGGCTTTGGCATCAGCGTGGGGAAATAACATGGGAAGTTCATTATAGAATTCGCTGTCATAGGCGAAAATCGCCGTTACCGGGGCCGACATTGTTTTATCAACGTTTCCAGGTGCCAAAGAAGGTTTTAGTTTTTCTTTGGAAGATTGGCTTTCAATAAACAAAACTCGTAAAGGGCAACAATTGGCGCTGGTCGGGCCAAACTTAGCCACGTCATAAATGTCTTTTAAAAGGTGATGGGGAACAGGTTTATCTTGCCAAGAATAATGCGTACGCGCATCGGTAAAAATCTTAGAGATAAATTGTTTGTTTCCTTGGAAATCGTTCACTGAGCAAAACCTTTCTTACGCTTACTAAATTTTATAACTTCTCACTTTGATTCTCTGCCATTCCCGCGAAGGTGCACAGGTTTCATAAGAGGTTCCTTCATCACGAGGAGCGAAGCGACGTGGTGATCTCCAATCTTCACCCCTATCAACCTCACAAACCCAGAATATCCGCCAAAGTTGAGTCTACGCAAGGCTTTCAAGGGTGTTTTTGTAAATCTCATTCTACTGGATTCTCTTAAAAAGTTGCTTCTGTACCGGTTTAAATGGTAGAACTGAGGTAGATTCAATCAGAGAGCCTACTACCCATGCCAAAACTAACAAAAGCCCTTAT
>CANMNU010000123.1 GCA_947499175.1 Alphaproteobacteria bacterium | reverse complement strand
CCAAGGGCAGTAATTGCTATTTCAAGTTTACTATGTACTTTAGGCACATGGTTGTTTGCCACAACAACAGACATTCACGTAGCACAATTTGCCAGGTTTATCTTAGGCGCTGGTTCAGCGTGTGCATTTATTAGCTGCTTAAAAATTGCTAGCGAATGGTTTTGTTTAACACGCTTTGCTTTTATTGCAGGACTTACCAATATGCTGGGGACGCTTGGCGGAACTTTTGCAGCGGTACCGTTATCAATACTCGTTAATTATGCAAGCTGGCAACAGGCAACTTTGTGGCTAGCTTATGCAGGTGTAGGGATAACTTTAATATGCTGGTTACTTATTCGTGATAAACCAAAGATTATTAAAACAAAAAATATGCCACCTAAGCCAACTGTTAGCTTAAGAAAAGCTTTAGCTATTTTAGCATTTGATAAACAAATTATTTTAGCTGGCGCAATCGGAGGGTTAATGTATGTACCAATTTCTTCCTTTGCTGAATTATGGGCGGTACCATTTTTAATGAGCTCACTTAATATAGATAACGAATGGGCATCGTTCGGCAGTACCATGGTGTTTATAGGTATGGCTATAGGCAGCCCGTTTGTTGCAAAGTTAGCCTTTAAGCAAAAAAGCTATATTAAACTAATGAAATTATCTGCAATAGCTAGTGCATTTTTCTTTTTATTAGGCTCATACGCAAAAACTATGGGTTACCTTCCAAGCATTGCTACACTTTTTTTAGGTGGCTTATGGTTAGGGGCTCAAGTTTTATGCTTTAGCGTAGTTAAAGAAAGGGTGCCAAATGAGGTAAGTGGCACAGCAATGGGTTACACCAACGCCATGGTTATGCTAAGTGGTGTGATTTTCTTACCATTAATGGGATGGATTCTAGATAGCGGTTGGAGCGGTTCTTTTGATAACTTTGGTATAAGAACTTATTCGGCTGATGATTACCAACATGCAATATTTGCCGTTCCAGCATGCTTAATAATTAGCTGGTGCCTTTTAAACTTTTGTAAAGATTCCCACCCGAAAGTAGATTGAGCGACACTAAAGACTAACGCCACCAAGCTTATCTAGTAACCCCGAGCATTTTCAAATAATTTCAAAAACCTCTGAAACCGTTGCTGTGTATGGTGGGCCCTGAAGGATTCGAACCTTCGACCCCCTGATTAAAAGTCAGATGCTCTACCAACTGAGCTAAGGGCCCTACTTACTCATTAAGTTATAATAAATTAGCCGTTGAAGGTCAACCTTTTTTCTGGCATAACTTGTAAAAGTATTTGCCTTAACCCTTTCTTAAGGTTTGCGTGCTATATTTAATGCACAACAAAAGAAAAATGTAAAAATGCGGTTTGTTTTATTTTTAAAATCTTTAAGTCCTAGCCAAGCTGTGCTATCAATTTTGGCCGTAGTCATTGGCTTTTTGTCGTTATGGTTTGTTGGCCTTAAACTTGGTAAGCCAGTAATGCGTTCAATTTGTATTGCCGCAATGAGTGGGGATAAACAAGCTGGCCTTAATGAACGCCCAGCACGTGTTGTTGAGGCACAAACTGTTAATATTGGATCAGTTAGTAAACGCTTAAATACCGTGGGTAACATGCGTGCTAATGCTATGGTTATTGTTAAATCAGAAATATCTGGCAAAATCGCTGAGTTACTGTTCACTGAAGGTGGTACAGTCAAAAAAGGTGATTTAATAATTCGATTTGAAGACGCAGAATACAAAGGGGCTGTGCTTCAAGCTGAAGGTGAGCTTGAGAATGCCACATCAAACTTTGAACGCATTTCAAAGCTTCACGAAAAAAACGTTGAAAGTAGTAAAAAGCTTGATGAAGCTAAAGCATCTTTAAAAGTGGCCGAGGGAAAACTACAACAAGCAAAAGCAAGGCTTGAACAAGCAAATATCAAAGCACCTTTTGATGGCACAATCGGTATTATGAACATTAACGCTGGTGCTTTCGTTCAAGCAGCTACAGAATTAGTAACATTGGTAGATAATAGTTCAGTAAAGGTTAGCTTTAAAGTTCCAGAAAAAAATATTCATGACGTTGGAGTGGGACAAATAGTTGAAGTGAAAGTTAGCGCCTTTAAAAATCAAATCTTTACCGGAACCATTGAGGCAGTTGATGCTAAAATTGAGAAGGAAAGCCATAGTGTTGAAGTTAAAGGAATTATCCCAAACCCAGATAGTCTGTTACGCGATGGCCTTTTTGCCAATGTTAGCCTAATTATTGGCGAAAAAGGTAACACCATGACCGTGGATGAATCATCCGTTGAGCGCCAAGGTGAGGTTGAATTTGTATGGGTTATTGAACGCGGTCGCGCCGAGCGTAAACGCGTTTTAACTGGAACCCGCGAAAATGGCCAAGTTGAAATTGTTGCTGGTTTGCAACCAGGACAAATTGTTGTGACCTCAGGACAACTAAAACTTAGCGATGGAGCTAAAGTAAGAATTTCTAATATGCCTGACCCATCAGCCAAAATAATGCTATAGAGGGTTAGCTTATGCGTATTTCAGAAGTTTGTATTGAGCGTCCAGTTTTTGCATGGGTGATGACCCTTATTTTAGTATTACTTGGGTTGGTAGGTGCTTATCGCCTACCCTTACAGCAATACCCGACAATGTCTCAACCAACCATTACAATTGAATCTAACTTGCCTGGAGCTAGTCCAGAAATTGTTGAAACTACTTTAACTCGCGTTATTGAAGAAGCAATTTCAGGTATTGAAGGTATTGATAATATTGAATCAATTAGCAATTCTGAAGAATCTAAAGTAATTGTTGTTTTTCGCCCTGAAAGGGTAATGTCGGAAGCGGTTAATGATATTCGTGACCGTTTAGCAAAAGCTTCAGATAAAATACCGCTTGATGCCTCAGCCCCTGTACTTACCAAATCACGCGCAGAAGATAAGGCTATTATTACTTTAGCTTTGACCTCCCCTAGGCTTGATACAGGTGAATTAAACGATTTTGCCAAACGTGAATTGGAAAAAGAACTAGAAGCAGTTAACGGTGCTGCACGTGTTGATATTTTGGGTGCAAGTGAATATGTCATGCGCATTTATTTGAACCCCTTAAGTTTAACTGCATATGGCATTTCCATTTCAGAAGTTTTAAACCAGGTAAAAAAGCAAAACCTTGAAAAACCGGCAGGTAAGTTAATTTCTAAGGATCGTGAATATTCGGTCACCACCATTGCTTCAATGGAAAAGCCAGAAGAATTTGAAAACATTGTTGTAGCAAACCGTAAAAACTTTCTAGTACGTTTGCGCGATATTGGACGAGCTGAAATTGATTCCGATGACCGTAAAACAAAAACACTATTTAATGGTAAAGCTGGTGTAAGCATTGGCGTAATTAAGCAATCAAACGCTAACCCAATTGAAGTAGCACGTGGCGTTAAACAAGTGGTGGAGCGAGTAAAAAAGAACTTACCATCTGATATTACAATTCACATAGCTAGTGATACAACCACGTTTATTGAACGTTCAATTAGCGAAGTTTATCACACTCTTTTTGAAGCAACTCTTCTGGTTGTTTTGGTAATTATATTTTTTCTACAATCATTTAGAGCTTCTATTATTCCCTTAGTAACCATTCCAGTATCGTTAATTGGTGCATTATTTATTATGTATTTACTGAATTTCAGTATCAATTCACTTAC
>CANMNU010000122.1 GCA_947499175.1 Alphaproteobacteria bacterium | reverse complement strand
AAACCAAAATTATACAATCATGTTTTTTGGTAAATCCATCTATTGCATGCGACCTATGCTGACACACTCGCTGAATTAAATTGGACGTTACACCGGTATACAGTGTCCCGTTTGGCTTATTGGCCATAATGTAGGTTGCTGGAGTTTTCATGATGATATTGTACACTGGACTGCAGCGCCCCAAAAGGGGCTCGCAGTGACGCTGTGGCACTACATTTCACAGTTGCACCAAAAAAAGATGTGCAAAAGGTATATTACCCCACTAAGGCAGCGGCAAAGTCCTCTGCCTTAAATGGCCTAAGATCACCTAATGACTCCCCAACACCCAAAGCAACGATTGGTATATTAAACTGTTTAGATAGTGCAACCACTACCCCACCACGGGCAGTACCATCAAGCTTCGTAACCACCAAACCATCTATACCAATAATCTCTTGGAAAGTCTTAACCTGCTCTACTGCATTTTGTCCGGTGGTTGCGTCAAGCACCAGCAATACTGTGTGCGGCGCATTAGAATCAGCTTTTTTCAGTACCCTAATAATTTTTTCTAATTCTTCCATAAGGTGTTTTTTATTTTGCAAACGACCTGCAGTATCAATGCACAAAACATCTATTCCACCATCCTTGGCCTTTTTAAAAGCATCAAAAGCAAGTCCTGCGGCATCACCATTAGGTTTGGTTGCGCAAACATCAATATTTAATCGCCCACCCCAAACCTGTAACTGCTCAACTGCCGCTGATCTAAAAGTATCACCTGCTGCCCACAGCACGCTCTTACCTTCACTCAGCCATTGGTGGCTTAACTTAGCAATAGTTGTTGTTTTACCCGCGCCATTAACGCCAATCATCAATATAACGTGTGGTTTATTACTGGTAATTACTAATGGAACTGCCACCGGTTGTAACACCTTAGCAATTTCTACGGCCAGCCATGCTTTAATTTCTAGTTCTGAAATTTCTTGGTGCATACGCTGCTTTTTTAATAATTCGCGCAACTCTGCAGCAATTTTTACGCCCATATCCGCTTGAATCAATAAGTCCTCAAACGCATCCAAAGTTGCTTCATCAAGCTTTTTGTGAGTAAAAACCGCAACAATTCCCTGGGTCAAACTTTGCGATGTTTTAGAAAGCCCACCCTTTAGTTTTTTCCAAAAACTCATGCAATTTGCCCAATCAAATATTTACCGGTACTTTGCACAACTTTAACCAAAATAATGCTTGCTACACTAGCGCTTCCTTGAATTTGAATTGGTGCAAAATGATCAGTCTTGCCCTTAATCAAATTAGCCTCAGATTCTTCAACCAAAACATTAATTGTTTTCCCTTCAAACCCTTTAAATTTTCTCAGCTGAGCCCGTTCACCTGCAACCCGTAATTGTCGAGCTCGCTCTTTGATAACATCTTTTTTAAGTTGTGGCATACGAGCCGCCGGCGTTCCAGGCCTTGGGGAATAAGGAAAAACATGTAAATAAGTTAAATCACAATCATTTACAATACGTAAACTGTTTGTAAACATTTCATCAGTTTCAGTTGGAAACCCAGCAATCAAATCAGCACCAAACACCACATCAGGCCTTAATTCTTTAGCACGATTACTAAATACAATCGCATCTTCACGCAAATGCCTGCGCTTCATGCGCTTTAAAATCATGTTATCACCGGCTTGCAAACTTAGGTGCAAATGCGGCATTAATTTTGGCTCCTCACCAATTAAGCGCCAAAGATCTTCATCAATTTCCACCGGATCAAGTGACGATAATCTTAAACGTTTTAATTCAGGAACCAGCGCCAAAACTCGGCGGATCATCTGCCCCAAAGTTGGCTGCCCAGGAAGATCAGCCCCATAGGCCGTAATATCAACCCCTGTAAAAACAATTTCTTGGTAATCATTTTCCAATAAATTACGAATTTGGCTAACAATTTCACCAATTGCCACACTACGTGAGTTGCCACGACCAAAGGGAATAGTACAAAAAGTACACCTGTGATCACAGCCATTTTGCACCTGCACAAACGCTCTAGCCTTACCGTCAAAGCCTGAGACTAAATGCGCAGCTGTTTCTTTAACCTCCATAATATCACTAACCACCACCCTATCTGTAGTTTGTAAATTCATGTAAGTGTTAAGTTGCATTTTTTCTTCGTTCCCAATCACCTTGGAAACTTCAATCATATCCCGATACTGGCTAGGGTTGATTTGCGCACTACAGCCCGTCACAATAATTTCTACATTAGGGTTTTCACGAGCAATTTTACGAATAGTTTGACGTGCCTGACGCTCAGCCTCAGCGGTTACAGCACATGTATTAATAAATACTTTATTGGAAAGCCCAGCTTGAGCAGCTAAATCTTCAATCACTTTTGATTCATAAGTATTCAAGCGACAACCAAGTGTAATAACCTGAAGTGTAGTCACCTGATTTGCACTAACCAAATTTTGAAGAGTCATTTTTAAAACTGTCTATCCGAAAGAGCCACAAATATAGCACAAATATCAAAAAAAGTTATAAAGTTTAATTCAATCATCCGACAAAAAATCATTCGCATGAGGATTAATCTCTTTTTTCCAAGCAAAACAGACGACCCAGCAGCTTAAGCAGCCACCGAGCCATCATTTAATGGTCAATTTTATTTACACTTCTTTCTAAATTCTTTTAAAGGCTCCCAAAGACCGTTAGCTATATCTCCCTGACTCTTGGCATACATATAACCATCTCTATAAATACCACGGTTACGACTCATTGATGTTGTTCCATACAAAGAATTCCATGAAAAAGGCGCAATACTCCAAATACTCCCCATATATGTGTGTACTTTAATGGTTTTAGCATTAAACACTGGCTGACCATCGGTAAACCAACCATCGATATATCTTTGACCATCAACTAAAGTTGAAAAACTTCCATTTACAAGCCATGGTATATGACATGAGCCCAAAACATAATCAATTAGCTCTTTTCTTGAAGTAAACTGATTAACCCGCTCATTACGTGGCCACCAAGAACTAATATTAGTTAAAGAAAATGTTGCTCTGTCTGTAGCTTGTTCATTAAAATCATCGGTAATCTGTGGTAGTGGATTATCCCGCATAACATTAGCAATATTAAAATACACACCAGTGGACTTATTTTTCAGTTTTCCGTAAATTTTATCAAGCCAACTATCATCATTAGTTACATTCCACGTGCCATCACTCTTAACTTTGGTGCCAATTACATCCTTTGCAATATCTACATCACAAGCTAAAAGCGTAGATGCCATAGCACCTGCAGAAGCACCAATAAAGCGTACTTTTGATAGGTAATAATTTTCTTGTAAATATGCTGCTACACCAAGATGATATGGAAAACAAAACGCAGCACCAGAAAAGCTTATAGATACTTTATAAGGATCACTATCTGTTGGCGCTACATACCTAGAATCTGACTCATTACACCCCACACGTGATGATGGCTTTGAAGAAAACAATAGTTCATCCACACCGACTGGCTTAAAATCGCTTGCGCAATACAAAGCACCAGCAGAAACAAACATAAGACTTAAAATTATAGAAATATTTTTGCTTAAATCATTACGTAAACTTAAATACATTTAATACTCCGATATACATTTATATAAATAAATATACCTTTAAATAATTAATAATACATAAAATTTTAGAGGGTTTACTATAATTTTTTTTGCAGAAAAAATTAAATAACTATTGTGAAAGTTTTAAAAATTTTGTGTAATTATATGTGGAACTTTTCTAATGGATTATTAATGAGTTACAAAACAAGCACAACTAGCGAATCAAATAGTTACACTCCTCAGGCAAATGAAG
>CANMNU010000121.1 GCA_947499175.1 Alphaproteobacteria bacterium | reverse complement strand
TAGCGAGCGTGAAACACCCGAACCCATCCCGAACTCGACCGTGAAACCGCTCTGCGCCTATGATACTATCACTTAAGTGCTGGGAAAGTCGGACCCTACCAAATCTTTGCGGAAAGCTCATCTTCATCTCCTTTGGTTGTTTTTTTTATCAAAAAATAATATTTATAATTCATAAAACTCTTTGCGGCTTTTGGTGTTTTATGCCATAATTCCATTTAGTTATAACCACTAGCAAGCTGATTTAATTTTTAATTTCAGCAACTTTCAGGAATCCTCTACATGCAATCGCAAAAAGAAAACTTCGCAGATTTATTAAACGAATTTATGCAAGACAGCCGTACCTTTGAAGGTAAGGTCGTTAAAGGAACTATCATCACTATATACAATGACATGGCAACAATTGACATTGGTATGAAGTCAGAAGGTCGCGTTCCTTTAAAAGAAATTACTGGACGTGCAGGAATGCATGAAGCAAAGGTTGGAGATCGTATTGACGTTTACGTTGAACGTTTAGAAGATCGCCAAGGCGAAGCTTTGCTTAGCGTTGAAAAAGCACGTCGTGAAGCCGCTTGGAATAGTTTAGAAGAAGCATTAGTTTCAGGACGTCACGTTAATGGAGTAATCTTTGGTAGAGTTAAAGGCGGCTTTGCTGTTGATCTTGATGGTGCAATTGCTTTCTTACCTGGAAGCCAAGTTGATATTCGCCCAATTCGTGATTTAACTCCGTTAATGAATATAGTTCAGCCATTTAAACTTTTGAAAATGGATAAGAGTCGCAGTAATATAGTTGTTTCACGCCGTTCGGTACTTGATGAATCTCGTGCTGAAGCTCGTACTGAATTAGTTTCAAATTTAACAGAAGGTCAAATTATTGCAGGTGTTGTGAAAAATATCACTGATTATGGTGCATTTATTGATCTAGGTGGAGTTGATGGTCTTTTGCATGTAACAGATATTTCATGGCGTCGTATCAACCATCCGAATGAAGTTCTAAAGATTGGTGAAACGGTTAATGTGCAGGTGATTCGCTATAATCGTGATACTCAACGTATTTCATTAGGTATGAAGCAACTTGAAACTGATCCATGGAAAAATATTGACCTTACTTACAAGCCAGGCCAAAAAGTCACAGGAAAAGTAACTAATATTACAGATTATGGTGCCTTTGTTGAGTTGCAGCCTGCGATAGAAGGGTTAATTTATGTAACTGAAATGAGCTGGACTAAGAAAAACTTACACCCAAGCAAAATTTTGAGTGTTGCACAAGAAGTTGAAGTTGTGGTGCTAGAAGTTGATTTGTCTAAGCGACGAATCAGTCTTGGTTTGAAGCAATGTATGGATAATCCATGGCAAAAACTTGTACAGGATCATCCTGTAGGTAGTATTTTTGAGGGAGTCGTTAAAAATGTTACAGAGTTTGGCTTGTTCGTTGGTATTAACGATTTGCTAGATGGTATGGTGCACATTAATGACATTTCATGGAAAGAAACTAGTGAAGAAGCTTTAAAGCAATTCACAAAGGGTCAATTAGTAAAAGTTAAAGTTTTGGATATTGATCCAGAAAAAGAACGCGTAAGCCTTGGTGTTAAACAAGTTGATGGTGATCCTTTAGCTGATGCTTATTCGTCAATTAAAAAAGGAGATGTCGTAACTTGCGCAATTGCTGCAATTGATGATCGTGGTATGGAAGTAACTTTGAGTAACGGTTTATCGGGATATATTAAAAAAATTGATATCGCCAAAGATCGCTCAGAACAACGCACTGATCGTTTTGCTGTTGGTGAAAAAATTGATGCAAAAATTATTACTATTGAAAAAGCAGCCCGTAAAGTAAACTTATCGATTAAAGCCCGCGAGATGGATGAAGAGAAAGAAGCTTTGAATACTTATGGCTCATCTGATAGTGGAGCTACCCTTGGCGACATTTTAGGTACAGCTTTAAGCAAGGCAAAAACTAAAAAAACTGAAGCAGATGCTGAAGCTGAATAAACAGATTAAAGCTTAAATCTAAATTTATATTTTAAGTGGGGGAAAGTTAGCTTTTCCCTATTTTTTTAAGGAGAACTTATGAATTGGTTAACAAATTTTGTAAAACCTAAGATTCAAGCCCTAATTAACAAAAAAATTGATATTGCAGAAAATTTGTGGACGAAATGTAGTAAATGCGAACACATGCTGTTTCACAGAGATTTACTGGCAAATTTAGGTGTGTGCCACCATTGTGATAACCACATGCGAATATCAGCAAAAAATCGTTTACACAACCTTTTTGATAATGGTTCGTACACTTTACAAGAAATGCCAAAAGTTATTCAGGATCCACTAAAGTTTAAAGATTCTAAACGTTACGTTGATCGTTTAAAAGAATATCGTCAAAAGACAGGCAATGATGATTCCGTGCAAGTGGCTTATGGTCAGGTAAAAGGTCATAGTTTAGTAGTTTGCCTTTTTGACTTTGATTTTATGGGCGGATCTATGGGCATGTATGCAGGACAAGCTATGGTAAAAGCCGCAGAGCTTGCTGTGAAGAGCCGTAGCGCAATGTTGGCAATAACTGCCTCTGGTGGGGCGCGCATGCAAGAAGGTATATTATCGTTGATGCAAATGCCACGCACAACCATTGCGGTACAAATGGTTAAAGAGGCTGGGTTGCCATATATAACACTATTAACAGATCCGACTACCGGTGGGGTTAGCGCTTCATTTGCAATGTTGGGTGATATTAGCATGGCTGAACCAGGTGCCATTATTGGCTTTACAGGTGCTAGGGTTATTGAGGAAACAATCCGTCAAAAGTTACCAGAAGGATTTCAAAGAGCCGAGTATTTACTTGACCACGGTATGCTTGACATGGTTGTAAAACGCAGAGATATTCCAGAAACTTTGGGTAAAGTGCTTAGACATTTGCAAGGTAGCTTAAAGGTATCTTAATGAATTTAGGAGTTTTGCTTGCAATTTTATCTGGTGCTTTTTATGGAACGCTTGGTTTCTTTGGTGTTTCCTTATTGCAAGAAGGTTATACTTTAACCAACTTTTTATTCTGGAGATTCTTATTTGCTGTAATTTTGCTATTTCCATTTTTAAATGTTAAACAGCATTGGCAAGGTGTCTTTTCCAAATATGGAATGGTAATTACTGTTGTGTCAGGTATATTTTATGCAACAGCTACTGGTTGTTATTTTTACGCTATAGAATACATTGGTAGTGGTTTAGCTATGGTGTTATTTTTTTGTTACCCTATTTTTGTGGTGTTATTAGATTGGCTTCACGGTAGAAATATTCCAAGCAAATTAACTATGCTCGGTCTTACCGTGGTAATACTTGGAACATTATGTTTAAGTGATCCGCAGCATTGGAATATAAGTTTGCTAGGACTTTTTTGGGGGCTACTATGCGCCTTTAGTTTTGGGGTTTATTTTTATACATCACAGTTGGCAATTAAAAGCATATCAGTGATTAGCGGAACATTTTGTATTTGCTTAGGGAATTGCTTGATTTTTGCAATTTTAGTTTTATTAAATGGTAATATTCAAATGCCTGTAACCATATCGGCCATTGGTAATATTGGTGCTTTGGCAGTTCTTTCTACTCTTTTACCAATTTACTTTGTTTTTGTTGCGTTGCGCTACATTGATAGCACAAAAGCTTCTATTCTTTCTGTTTTTGAGCCAATTGTAACTATTATTTTGGGGGTAATATTTTTAAATGAAAAAATTACTATTGTGCAATACATAGGTGTTGGTGTTGTACTTGTTGGAACCCTAATTCTGGATTAGATTGTTGAATTTAATGGCAGGTTTGTTTGATTTCAAGGCATAAGCAATAAGTGTTGAAAA
>CANMNU010000120.1 GCA_947499175.1 Alphaproteobacteria bacterium | reverse complement strand
TTTTTAAAAACCTTCAAAGATAATTGCTTAGTAACTGACTCCGGTAATTCGGAATTGTGATCATAAGGCATAAAAATCATCCTTCAGTGATAAACTGGTAGGTTTGATACTCAAGCGGCACAGGCTTCTTCCCATAGCTTCCTTATTTCGCGTGGAAGAACTTTCCTGATTTTTTCTGCTTCTCCTGGCGAAATATGTGATGATAAAACTTGAAGAACCGCATATGTCCAAATTTCTGCATCTACCTCCGTGTTATAAAGCTCTTCTTCCACTCCATCTAAAAAAGTATCAATATTTTTATCTTTGACTGGATAACCGCTAAGATGCCAATTCTCAAATAATATCCCTTTTATAAGCAGTGGTAATTGTGCACTAAGATGAAGAATGCTTTCTATAGGAAGGTTATCTCTTAATTGATGAAGCGTTATCCGTAGCGCAGCCAAAGACTTTTGACTATCACTCTTAGGACCAGTAAGCTCTTCAACCTGCTTGAGCCACTCGTTAGCTTTTTGAGTGTGTTTCGCAAAAACATTTACTTTGGCCATGATCTACTTTTCCTTTCCTAGTTGTTCGCAACAAAGGTGTAGCTCCGGGGCTTATTATTAGTAGCAAGGCCCATAGCATATTGATAAATCTCTTTCAATGGAGTTTTAACAAGATCCTTGCCAATCTCTCGGGTAATTTTTTCTTTAACAGCATGTGTCAAGTGTGCTCGGATTTCTCCAAGCCTTTCTGGTGGAGCTATAATAATTAAGCCATCGTATTCATTTAAATTGTCATGAATAATATCGCTAATTTTTGTAATGAATTCCTTTTTTTCACTGTCTTTATAGTCTTCACTGGGGCTATAAGCATGCCTTAGGACCTCGTGCGATTCAAATACCCTTCTCAATCTTCTAGAATCTTTGTCCACAGGAGTAATCATTTCGTGAGCGTGATAGGTTGGAAAAACATGGACTAAGGAATGATCTCTTGGTTTCAAAATCTTCGCCTTTGCGCCATCTAGAACAACGATCCAATCTTTTTTCATTTTTGCGCCCTTAATAAAATTTTAGCTTGCTTTTATAGCCCCAAATTCTACGGTTTTGCCTTTATTTTGAACACATAATCTATATTATTTTTTATTGATTTTACAAATCCCCGGCAAACGCCGTTCCACTACCAACAACAACCACTTAGCAGCAATAAGGTCTCCCCATTTTGCAGACATCTTGGCTTTTTCCATGAACTGCTCTTTGAGCTCTTGTTCACTCAGGCCTTGCTTTAAGCCATTTTTCATTTCAGTTTCAAGATCAGGTTTCAGCATTTCGGTCATGGTGGTGGCAACGAGTGCTCCTAAAGCACCAGATGCCGCCCCTATTGCAGGATCGCTATGGTTGATAACAGACAACCCTGAGCCTAAACCTGCCCCCAATAATGTGTGTAAAACCTTGTGGGTTGCGAAATTAATGCGATTTACCGCATCAGGTTTATACATGTCGCCAATTTGCCCAGCCCCCCAACTTGCCATCGTATTCATGGCCATCGAGCTCAGCCCATACCTAACCGCATCCTCAGCATTTTGCCCCTCTGCAATTGCCATAAGCACATTTACAGAAGAATTAATTGCTGCTTGCTTGGCGTAATCAGTAATTGTGCGCTCAAGCAGTTTACCATTAGCATCAACCTCGAATCCGGTTTTAACACCGACAGCATCGCCAAATTCTTTCACCAAGCCCGCTGTAATCATCGCTTTGGCTACATTTAAAGCAGCGCCATTCTTGCCCATCGCGTGGACAGCACGGCCAAGGTCACCTTTGTTTTCAATTAGGCTGATTGACATATCACTACACAAGCTACCAAAACCTGCGGTCGCCATTGTCCCGAAGGTGCCGGTACCAAATACCCCAACAGGCATGACCGCTATCATCCCAGCCGCAACCGCAATCTTAATAATCGATGCCGCACCTATAGACAAACTCTCCTGGCTCTTCGATTCACTATGGTGATAGTCATCCTTATAAACATAATTAATCGGCTTATTAGTTTTTACATTGGTTACTTCACTTGAACCACGTGGCAGTTCAATAGTTACATCGTCACATTCAACATTAATTGGCTTTAGGAATGTACACGGCTGGTTGGTTTTATGCTTTTCACTTTTTACACTAAACTTATTCCAAATTTCCCCTTTATATACGCTTTGGGTATGGCTGAAACTCTCATTGGTTCCTGCCAAAAACTCAGCCTTCTTCTTGGCCCTAATATTTGTTTCTTCACTACCAAATTCTGTGTTGGTGGCGCTAAACTCTTGTACTTTTGCTATAAACGCAAGCCCCCCGAGCTTGCCTCCTTTGGAAAAGTAAGAACGCATAACTGTTTCCACACTCTTTTTGGAACCACCAATTCCGCACCAGCCTTTTTTATAGGTCTGGGTATGACCAGGTGTGAAAAGCTGGGGTTATTTTAATAATTTCTTGACTTTATACGTCTTTGCCGTATAATGAAAACATGGAATTTGTAGAATCACCTTTGTTTACCAAATTAGTGCACAAGTATGTTACTGACCATGAGTATGCGGTTTTGCAACAGCATTTGGTACAGCACCCGGAAAGTGGTGTCCTAATCCCAAAAAGTAATGGGCTTAGAAAAATCAGGATGGCAGCAAAGGGGCATGGTAAAAGCGGTGGTGTGCGCATTATTTATTATCTCAAAAAAAATCCCAAAGAAATTTGGTTTTTAACCATATATGCAAAAAATGAAATTGAAAACTTACCGCTTAAACTACTTAAGGAAATTGCAAAGGAGTTAGAATTATGACAAACAAGCGTGATATTGGTCTAGAACTTTTAAGTGCCATAAAGGATATTAAAAACAACAAAGGCACCAGAAAAAAAGTAGAACAAGCCCCAAATGTAAACATATTAAGAAGTGATTTGGCCCTAACCCAGCTAGAAATGGCTACAATGCTTGGTGTAAGCATGCGCACCATACAAGAATGGGAGCAGGGGCGTCGCAAACCAAGTGGACCAGCGCAAGCTCTACTTTACGTTATGCAAAACCACCCAGAAATTTTTGTAAGCTGATCTTAGCAGCGCTTGTCTTGGTAAGTTTGGGTAGGTTAAGATTTTGCGTATAGTTATTGTACTTTTCAAAGAACGTAGCTTAGCTAAATTTTAGCTTTGCAAAACTTTACGATGTTACATGTAAGGTTGGTTTCAAAGCCACCTTACCTTAACCCTACAAATATTCCAACCACGTTTCATGATATTTTTCATCAACATTTAAAGCCTTCAAACGTTGCAACATTTCCGCCTTTGCTAAATCAGAATCCAAGTTTAGGCAGTGCGCTTCATTAAGGTTTCCTGCAATAATTAAAAATTGCTCAAAATCTTTAGCTAGTAATAATCTGTAGCTTTCATAATCTTTTTCCTGGGCACCCAAAATAAATTCATGAATCGCCACAATTTCACCATCTGCGTAAGCTGAATTTTTACCTGCAAGATTAGTGCTAATTATCTTAGTGTCCTTGCCCTTTAACGCAGTTATGGCAATCATCTAAATCAAGTGTCACATGTAATATTATCCCAATCTTGACCAGAATAATTTATTAACCAATTAATGGCAAAATGTCTCAAATAGGCCTCATGCCTGACATCACTGCCATTAAGTTAAGGAATAGGGGGTTGAATTTCAGTGAAAAAAATGAAGAAATGAGCCAAGATATCAACTTTATCGAAGGGATGAGCTCATGAGTAAAAAAAATTTTATTAACTTTATTTGTAGTAGACTTCTGGATTTAGAATTCATTAATGTCCATAAAGATAATCAGGGCCACCTCATTAAAAAGTCTATTTCCAAACATGTGTAACCAAGAATTAAGCCAACTACCCTAATGTTATAGAAATAGGTATTAACTCTTAAACAGAAGCAATACCGAATGCAAGAAGCGCATAAAGGATTTTTAGATTATTTCCAAGACCTTCCAGACCCAAGAATTGATAGAAAGAAGCTGCA
>CANMNU010000119.1 GCA_947499175.1 Alphaproteobacteria bacterium | reverse complement strand
AAAAACAGATTTTCAGATTGTTCATACTCGACATAGATCGTTTATTAATGGCTTTATCCATATCTTTTCAACACTTATTGCTTATGCCTTGAAATCAAACAAACCTGCCATTAAATTCAACAATCTAATCCAGAATTAGGGTTTAAAACAATTTATAGTGATATGTTTAATGGTGAGTATAGGGGGTGGACAGTACATGGTGCAGACTCATTCGCTTACTTAGTTACACCAATAAATAAAGAAAAAGCACATGACTTACAAATAGGAAATAAATTTAATGAATATTTAGCCACAACTGGTACATCAGATAATATTTTTTGCAGTTCAGTGGTTGCTATTTTTTCTTCTTCTGAGCAGCAAAATAAATTATCTCTGAACAAAAAAACCTTAATTTTGGAGTATATCTATACCACATGTGGTGACATTATTTTTCCAGATTTATTTGAAAAAAAATCCTTTGCCTTGTCTTTAACCAGAAAAATTAACCCAAGATTGACAATTATTTTAAGCAAATCTCATAGTAGCACTCCAAAAGAAAATTTACTAAATATTTATAGGCTTAAAACTCTGCATACTATCGACAAAGCGAATGCTGAAGAAATTAATTATTTAAAAAAACTTGGTGATCCAGTTGCAATGATATTCCATGCTTTTTTAATTTTTAAAGGAAAGAATGACCTTGAAAAAAATCCTTTAAAAGCATTACAGCTTTGCAGAGATGCAATTGATTTAGGCTACAAACAGGAAGAAAACGTTATACCAGAAAAGCGTGTTATGCCTTTTGCTCTTATTGAATGTGCAAATGCACTTTACAAAGGGGAAAATATTAAAAAGGACTTGGAGGCTACAATTGCACTTTATGAAGAAGCTATTAATGATTGGGATGATTGGTATGCAAAACAAAATCTTCCTAAAGCTCTTATAAAATATTCAGTTGAGCTTTATAATAACACATGCGACATTAAAAAAGAAAAAGCTATTGAGTTCCTTAGAAGAGCAGTAGCTTTGGGTAACCTAGATGCAAAAATCACCATTACCTCTGCAACTACCTACTATGCTTTTGACCTTTTTTATGGAAAAAACGGCAT
This sequence comes from Alphaproteobacteria bacterium, assembly GCA_947499175.1. Classification (GTDB taxonomy): domain Bacteria; phylum Pseudomonadota; class Alphaproteobacteria; order Paracaedibacterales; family CAITNM01; genus CAITNM01. The sequence goes on along the minus strand of CANMNU010000119.1, from coordinate 2,917 downwards.
TAAGAAAAATATGGAAAAAGCAATTAAGTTTTGCAGAGAAGCTAAGGATCTGGGTAGCCTTGAAGCCAAAAATGAACTTTCTGTTTTTCTTCTTGGTTATGCTATTGATCTTTATAGCGGACAAAGTGGTGTTATCAATAAAACAAAAGCTATAGAATTTCTTAGGGAGGCTGCAGATTTAGGTAGTATGCATGCAAGTGTTATCCTTAAGGCCACGGAATATGGCCATATACAAAATCAGTAGAGTTATTTAAATTGTGGCAATATTTTGTATATCTTGATGTTACATATTATATCAAGGTATTAAAAATTGGAAAATAAAAAATGCCGGAGCTAGCAATAGACTTTTTGCGAAATTCCGGTTAAAAAGTCAATATAGATTGTAAATTGGTAGCCATGTGAGCTTGTTAAATTCCATTCGTATTTCAGGAAAAGAAGTTTTGCCTCTAGTTGAGGGCGGAAAGGGAATTTCTGTATCTAATGGAGAAAGTTCTGGTGCTTGGGCTGATGCTAATGGAGTGGGTACTTTTTCAGCTGTTAATGCTGATGCTCATGACGCAGATGGCAACTTAATTCCTGTTGTTTATCATGGTAAAACCCGTCGTGAACGCCACGAAGAATTAATTGCTTATTCAATTAAAGGTGGAATTACCCAAGCGCGTCTTGCCCATGAGCGCAGCAATGGTAAGGGGCGAGTCCACATGAATGTATTGTGGGAAATGGGTGCAGTGGAGCCGATTTTACATGGGGTGCTTTCTCAAACTAAGGGATTAGTGCATGGGGTGACCTGTGGTGCAGGCATGCCGTTTAAATTAGCTGAAATTTGTGTTCAATATGGCTTGTATTATTACCCTATAGTTTCTTCGGCACGCGCTTTTCGTATTTTGTGGAAGCGCGCCTATAGCAGATTTTCTGAATCTTTAGGGGGTGTGGTTTACGAAGACCCGTGGTTGGCAGGTGGGCACAACGGTCTTTCTAATAGTGAGAACCCTCAAGTTCCAGAACCTCCTATGCCAAGGGTAATTGAATTACGCAAAGCGATGCGCGAAGTTGGTTTGGGGGATACTCCAATTTTCATGGCAGGTGGTGTGTGGTGGTTAAGTGAATGGTCAGATTGGCTAGATAATCCTGAATTAGGACCAATTGCTTTTCAATTTGGTACTCGCCCCCTACTAACCCAGGAAAGCCCAATTTCAGCAAGCTGGAAGAAAAAATTAGTGAATTTGCAAAAAGGTGATATTGCCTTGAACCGTTTTAGCCCTACTGGGTTTTATTCATCAGCGGTGAGAAATCCCTTTTTAAAGAAGTTAGAGGGGCGTTCGGCTCGTCAGGTTGCCTATTCAGTAGAACCAATTGGTGAGCATGTTCAGCCATTTCCTGTCGGTGCTAGGGGGCGTGTGGTTTATCTGGCGCAACATGACTGTGAAGCAGCAGATATTTGGGTTGCACAAGGGTTTACTTCACCGATGCGTACACCTGCCAGCACCTTGGTTTTTGTTACGCCTGAAGATTCACGGGAAATTTTAACTGACCAGATAAATTGCATGGGATGCCTTTCGGCTTGTAATTTCAGTAATTGGGCGCAGAATGAAGAATGGAGTACTGGTAAAAAAGCGGATCCGCGTTCTTTTTGTATTCAAAAAACATTACAAGAAATTAGCCATAGTGAAGATGTTGATAATCAATTAATGTTTGCGGGGCATCAGGCTTACCGCTTTGGCCAAGATCCATTTTACGCTAATGGTTTTGTGCCAACAGTTAAGCAGTTGGTTGATCAATTACAAACAGGCTTTTAGCCATGGACTTTTTTAGTGATATTGCCAAGGATAGCTTGGTTGTTGCATACACAGATGGTGCTTGCAGCGGTAACCCAGGTCCAGGTGGCTGGGGGGTGGTTGTAAAAGTAGATGATAAAACCAATGAATTGAATGGTGGCGAAGTGGCTACCACTAACAATCGTATGGAGTTAACTGCCTGTATTGAATGTTTAAAAATAGTTCCATGTGAATTTTCTTTGACTGTGCGTACTGATAGCCGTTATGTGCAGAATGGAATTAGCCTTTGGATTAAAGGATGGAAAAAAAACGGTTGGAAAACGGCCAATAAGGCCCCTGTTAAAAACATTGATTTGTGGCAAGCTTTAGATGCTTTAGCGCAAGATCGTTCAATAAAATGGGAATGGGTTGCCGCTCACAATGGTAACGCAGGCAATGAACGTGCCGATATGCTAGCCAAGCAAGGCATTGTTGTTGCGCACATGCGTAATTAATTAAAACTATATATCAGCAGGTAATATTATTGTACCTAACATTCGTAAGAGTCAACCCCTGCGGAGGTGCTGTTATGCCTGCTTTAGTGCGATCTTTGGAATCACGAATACGAATAAAATCATCCACACTAATTCGACCAGCACCAACATTTTTTATGGTACCAATCATGATTCGCACTTGATGGTGTAAAAATGACGGAGCTTGCAAATTAGCAACAATATAATTTCCATCACGAATTATATCAAACCTTGAAATCGTTTTAATTGGGGTTTTACTTTGGCATTGGCTATCACGGAATGATGAAAAATCGTAAATACCAACTAATTGCTGAGCCGCCATATGCATTGCCTCAACATCTAAAGCTTTTCCAACGTGCCAAACCTTTGAATCACAAACTGCAGGAGCACAGCGATTAAGTATTGTATATTCATAAGAACGGTAAATCGCACTGTAGCGTGCATGAAAATCTGGCTCAACTTCAACACAATTAACTACGCTTAATCCTTTAGGCACCAAAAAATGATTTAATGCCAATTGAAGGCGCGAAGCACTATGGGGATAAATTAAATCAGCATGGGCAACTTGTCCTGTAGCATTAACCCCCGTATCGGTGCGCCCTGCCCCATGAATTGTTACGGCATGTTTAC
>CANMNU010000118.1 GCA_947499175.1 Alphaproteobacteria bacterium | reverse complement strand
AATTATTTTGGCCTGAGCATGTTACAGCACTAATTGCCGCTTAATCCAATATGCTGATAACCCGTAGGTGTTAGAACGCGCCCGCGACTTGTGCGCTGAATTAACCCCAATTGAATTAAGTATGGCTCAACAACATCTTCAATTGTGTCTTTTTCATCTGCCAGATAAGCGGCTAAAGTTTCCACGCCAACTGGGCCACCACTGTAATGTTCAGCCATTGCTTTTAGGTAGCGAATGTCTTGCTGATCAAGGCCTTTATTATCAACCTCAAGGCGCTGTAGTGTTTGCTTTGCGGCCTTAGAATCAATATGATTATTTGTATAAAGCATGGCAAAGTCGCGAATACGTCTTAGTAAGCGACCTGAGATTCTGGGGGTGCCACGACAACGTGTGGATATTTCCAAAGCTGCGTCAGCATCAATACCTACGTTTAAAATTTTTGCCGCACGAGTAATAATTTGTGCGAGCTCACTATGATCGTAAAATTGCAAACGAAGGGGTATTCCAAAACGTTCTCGTAAAGGTTGAGTGAGTAAACCAGAACGTGTTGTTGCACCAACCAGGGTAAACTTTGGTAAATCTAGCCGAATTGAACGTGCGGCGGGTCCTTCACCAATCATGACATCAAGTTTAAAATCTTCAATTGCTGAGTATAAAATTTCCTCAACCGCTGGATTTAAGCGATGAATTTCATCAATAAACAAGACATCATTTGGTTGCAAATTCGTGAGAATTGCTGCCAAATCCCCAGCCTTAGAAATGATCGGCCCGGAAGTTGCTTTGAACCCGACCCCCATTTCCCTAGCAATTATTTGCGCAAGGGTTGTTTTGCCTAACCCTGGAGGGCCATGTAACAAAACATGATCAAGAGCTTCTTGGCGCTTTTTTGCAGCACTTATATAAACAATTAAATTTTCACGTAACGCCTGCTGACCAATAAAATCATTCAAAATGGTTGGGCGTAGAGTTGCCTCTAAATCATCTTCCAGAGCCAGTTCCGGACTAACTAAACGATCATGCATAGCGTGCCTGGAATTCCTTTAATGACAATACTACTAATGTTTCTAAGGTAATTGGTGGGGTCATTTTCAAACTTGCCTTGGTAACTGCTGATTCAGCATCGTTACGGTTATAGCCTAAATTTACTAATGCTGAGACGGCATCGTTAATTTCTTTTGATTGGAGAGCGTGAGTACTTGTTTTAATTGAAAGATCACGCATCATAATCGGCAAATCTTTTTTTCCTTTGAGCTCTAGCACAATGCGGCTAGCAAGCTTAGACCCGACCCCATCAGCTTTGGCAAGTATTGCACTTTTTTGATTAATAATGGCGTCGCCAATGTCTGCTGTAGTTAAGCATGACAAAATTGCCAGGGCAACTTTAGCCCCTACCCCTTGTACTTGAGTTAAAATACGAAACCAATCAATTTCTTGTTCTTCTAAAAAGCCACATAGATGCGGTTGTTCATTACGCATTACAGTTTCAGTCCACAAGACTAATGGAGTATTAAGCTCATTAAGATTACTCAAGGCTCTTTTGGAGACCAAGACACGATAAGCGACCCCTCCTGTATCTATAAGAACAGCATCGTCATAAATTCTATCTAGGGTGCCACTTAATTTAGCAATCATTAATATCTATGGTCTTAGGGTTTATTGTTGAGGATACCACAAAAATTACACCATTCATAACCTGTACAAACGGGCTTACTCGCTTACTGATTTTTTCCAGTCAGACCAAGATTTACCGGAATAGAACCCTGATTCTTTGTCGTTAACATATTGATGAAACTCTTCTAGAAAAGCAAATCTGGTTCTTTGTAAATCAACGTCCTTAATTTTTTGTTGGTCTATGGTTGGAAAAGAAAGATCAACTTTTCCATGATCATATTGTTCCTTTAAAATTTCCCCCAATTTCACTTGGCCATTAGTGTTTAAAATATGCACTAATGTCATGAAGGTTGTGGTGCGACCATGGCCATGTTCACAATGAACGTGAAACCAGACTTTTGGATTTTTCTCAATTTGTTCTTTGAAAAATTTAACAAATAAATCTAGAGCTTTTTCGTTTGGAATACTATCGTCTGTTACCAGCAAACGTAGGTAATTAAGATTGAGGCTTTTAGCGACTGTTTCTTCTCTTTCCATTAAACCTGGCTGCACTAATTTATTTTCATCGTTAAGAATAGATTCAATTTTATGATTAATTTCAGACCAGTCTTTTTCTGCAATTACATCAGACAAAGCGCTGCCCCCTAATAAATGCATTTCCTGCCTTACGTCAATAATGGCAATGGGAGAATTATCTTTTTGATGCTGTTTAATTTCTTGTATAATTTTTTCAAGGCTGTTTTTTGAATATTGAGCACTCCCTGAAAGCCTGACATTTTCTAAAATTAGCATGGTCATTTTGTTTTCTAATTATAAATTCCTTACTGTTTAGCAATTCTAATGTTTCTTTTTCTGTAAGGTGGGTTGAAGACTTGGAACAAATAAGCCCTTTAGGGCATATTATAGTTAAGTAAGCAGCGCCAACACCAACTATTGCCAAGCCAACAATTTTTAAAATTTTCACAATAGTACCTTAGTTTCTAGACTCATTATTAATTTTAATAAGATTTCCTTAAAAAATTGTTAATTAGGGAGAGACTACAGACTGTCCGATATAATTAGATGCGAACCTTTAGCTCGCACCTAAATTTTAATGGTTCTATAATTTTGCTGTTAAGGGCTTTTGTTTTTGTGAAATAATGTATTCATACCACCTTTGAAAACTCCCATCCTTTACCATATTTGGAAAATACATGCCAATCTTTTGCAAAGCTTGCTGCGTTTTTTCTGTACTGAAATTAATAGCATTCCAATCTTTTAGTGGGTCATTTCCTTTTAGATGAGCTCCAAGCATTGAAAAGAGATCATCGCGTGCTGGAATTTTTAATAGATCTCTAGCCTCCCATTCTGTTTCTGGTATTATTTTAATGGGGTTTTTGTTGTAGCTAAGACCAATATTCCAACCATTCTGTTGGTAGTTTACAAAATGAAAAACACCAGAAGTCAATGGATTTTCTTGAGATATTTTAACCATAGCTTCACTGACAAAATCAACAGGCAACATACCAGTTGTATAAGTCCAATTAGGAGCACGCATTGTTTTAGCAAAATTTTTAAACATGATAACAACATGCTCATTTTCTGTGGGCCCTTTACCTGTATCAGTGCGTCCTATGATTTGACAAATTCTAAAAATTTTAACCGGCAAATAATCTTTAACTTCTGTTAAAATTCGCTCAGTAACATATTTACTTTGCCCATACCCATTCGGTGCCGTACATTTACCGGAACCTAAAAATTCTTCTGGAATAACTCCATTGGTATTGTGATCTTTTTCACTAACTGGTGCGATAGAGGATGTAAAAATGATTTCTTTTTTTCTTTTATTTGTTGCCAGTTTGATAATAGATTGCAAGCTGAGTACATTAGGTTTTCTAAATCTATCATACCCTGCTAAATGATGGACAATTGCACCATTATGATAAATTGTTTTGACGGTTTCGCTTATTTCATCAAAAACTACTTGAGATATACCTAAATTAGGTTGTTCAAGATCACCCAAAACAGGAATAATACGATCTCTATTGACCCAAGAAACATCAGAATAATAGGTTGTAATATTTTTTAGCAACCTTGCAAAACCTTCATCTGTTGATTTGGCGCGTACTAAACAATAAATATTTCTTTGCGTTAAGGTGCACAAATCATGAATAAGGTGCGCCCCTAAAAAGCCAGTTCCTCCGGTTAGGAAAATTGCATCGCCTCTTGAGGTGGAAAGGTCTGTTGACTTGATAGTAGAAATAAGGGATGAAATATTATTTAGCGGACTTTTAGGATCTTCTTGTAAGCTTACTAGATGATTGGTCCTATTATTGGCTAAAGAGCGCAATGCATTCTGTGTGTATGTATTTAAAAAGGCAAAGTCATCAGACATAGACTTAGCTGCTAAAAAATTTCTGAGCTCTTCTATTTGATTTTGCAACCCAACAATTCTATATTTGCAAGAAAGATTA
>CANMNU010000117.1 GCA_947499175.1 Alphaproteobacteria bacterium | reverse complement strand
GAGCCGTTTTACAGTGGTTGGGTGGCATTGGTATTATCGTGATGGCCATTACAGTATTTCCAGTGCTACGCATTGGTGGAATGCAATTGTTTCGTAGCGAATTTTCTGATCGTTCAGAAAAAATATTGCCAAGAGTTTCGCAAATTGCCTCTGGAATTTTATGTGCTTACACTCTATTTACGCTACTTGGCTATGGCAGCCTAAAATTGTGCGGCTTAGAAAGCTTTGATGCATTTTGTCAAGCTACCTCGGCTATTTCAACCGGCGGTCTTTCCACCCATAGCGGTATGCTTTCTTTTAACACCCCTGCCGTTGAAGTTGTACTGATGGCCTTAATGGTCATTGGTGGTGGCACGTTGTTGCTTTATATTCGTATATGGAAGGGGGATTACAAAAGTGTTTTACGTGACCAACAGCTAAGAGGTTACTTAACTATATTAAGTTTTTCATGCATTTTTTTAATTATCTGCTTAGCCATTCAAGGACTACCATTACTTGATTGTATTAGAAAAGGTTGCTTTGTAGCTGTATCTACCATTACAACTACCGGTTTTGCCCTATTTAATTACATGGACTTTGGTGCCCCCCTTATTACAATGATTTTTTTAATGTCATTTGTAGGTGGTTGTACAGGTTCAACAGCTGGTGGAATAAAAATTTTCCGTTTTCAGATAATTGGTAGCTTTATTCATAATCATATCAAACAATTAAGGCGTCCCCATGGAGTTTTTATTCCTATGTATCAGGGTCAAAAAATTTCTGACCACCTAGTTTCATCAGTATTTACCTTTATTGGTTTGTATTTAGCTTCAGTGGCAGTGCTGGCTGTTTTATTATCATTATCTGGACTTGATTTTGTTAGCGCAATTTCAGGTGCAGTAGCTGCAATAGGTAATATTGGCGCAGGGTTAAGTAATGTTTTAGGTCCGGTAAGTAATCTTAATGAAATTCCAGTTTTTTCAAAAATTTTTTTAATGCTTGGAATGATTTTGGGACGACTAGAGTTACTTACAGTTCTAGTTTTACTATCACCAAGCTTTTGGCGTAGGTAAGACTTTTCCGTTTTATGGCAGGGGACGCTACAATTTAGATAAAAACTTTGCTTGTTGATGGGTGCATTATATATTTTAGCTATACAATACAACTTAAGGGAATGGCGTAAATTCCATCCCCCAAAACTTCAATAGAATTACCGGCATAAATAATCAGACCCATTTTAAACTTATTCCCAGTATCAGCTTTAATTTGTGCAAAATTTTTACTCATACTGAAAGTTACGGTCTGGGATGCTTTGATTTCAATGGCAATGATTTCTTGTTGTTTGTTTTCTAAAATCAGATCAATCTCTTTTCCTTGGTGTGTGCGATAGTGGTAAAGGCTAATAGAAGTATCCAACCACGACAATTGTTTCCTAATTTCATTAAACACAAATGTTTCAAATACTTGCCCCCATTCGCGATGTTCCCAAGGATTCTTTACTGACATGATATCGACCTGGTGACACATTAACCCTGAATCAACTAAATAAATTTTAGGAGCTTTTGTTAGCCGATTATTAAGATTGCTGTAGTACCCGGGAATGCGCTTTATTAGAAACAAAGATTCTATAGCATCTAAATATATTGAAAGGCTTGATGGCGGTATATCAGACGAGCGGGAAAAATCCATAAGGTTTACAATTGTTGCAGACCTTAATGCCAGCAATTGAAATAGCCGGTTGGTTCTGGTTATAGATTTATAATCGCTTAGTTCTCGTAAATCCCTTTCTAGCATCGTTTTAATATACGATTCAAACCAAATACTTTTGTGCTTTGTCGATTTTGCTTTGTAAACATCTGGATAGCCTCCAGCAATTACTAACTGGCAGATATCGTCATAAGTAATATTTGATTTATCAGAAAACACATCCACACTAGGGTTGGCAAATATTTCTAAAATCCAGATTTTTTGTTTCCCTAAAATTTCTTGTACAGAAAGAGGTAGCAATTCAAAAATAGCCATACGTCCAGCTAAAGAATCTGAAACTTGCGGCATAGACAAAATATCAGCTGACCCCATTAAAAGAAAATGCCCTTTTTGTTGTGACGAATCGACAAATTCTTAAGTAATTCAGGGCAGCGCTGGATTTCGTCAAGAACACATGGATTTTTGCAAAGTTTTATAAATTCCTGTGGGTTTTGCCTGGCAGATCCAAGGATTTGTAAGTTATCCATAGTGAAGTAATCTCGAGCAGATTGCAGAAAATTTTTAGCTAGCGTGCTTTTTCCAGATTGCCTTGGGCCAGCTAAATAAACTACTGGAAATAAAGCTATCATTTCGTTAATTGAATTTTTCAAAAATCTTTGAAACATAGGCAACCTTGATATTAATAACAATTTTAGTATACATTATGCTTTGTTTTTTCACAACCACATTGTGTAAAATCCACAGTTCAGCTGTGGAAAATACACAATAGTATTGTGGATTTTCAGCAATAACCCCAGTGTAATTAATTTTGTAAAATTAAATCTTGCTTGTTAATGTATTTATAGGCATTGTACCTGTAAAATATTTGTGAAAAGAATTTGTGGGTAAAGATACATATCTTATATTAGGTTATGGGCGCAGTGGCAAAGAAAGTGAACGACACCTTCTTTCCCAAGGCCGCAATGTAATTATTTACGATGACTCTTTAAGTGAAAAACCACAAATTAATTGGGGACAAATTAAAGTAGTCGTGCAAAGCCCAGGCATTGCATCTTGCCACCCCATTGCTATAGCAGCACGTAATGCTGAAATACCTATTTGTACAGACATTAATTTACTGCAAAAGCGTAATTTTGGTGCTAAATATATTGGCATTACAGGCACTAATGGTAAATCAACCACCACTGCTTTAATTGGTCATATTTTAAAGCAATGCGGTGCGAAAGTAGCCGTAGGAGGAAATATTGGTACACCTTCCCTTGCACTTGAAGAATTGGGTGCTAGTGGTTGGTATGTGCTTGAGCTATCATCATACCAATTAGAACTTTCAGAAAATATTAATCTTGATATTGCTGTGTGGCTTAATATTACTCCAGATCACCTTGAACGCCACCTAACTATGGAATCTTATGTGGCAGCTAAGGAACGTATTTTTAACCAGGCAAAATATGCTTGTATTGCTGTTGATGATAATTATTCAAGAGCTGTTGAAGCAAATCTTTCTATTCCGCACCAAACGATAGCCAGTGAATTTAAAAATTGTCCAGCAAATTTGTGGATTGATGCTAGTGGTATGTTGCATGTGAACGGTCAGCTGTTTGATTTAAAAGAGCTAAATACTCTTAAAGGTGTGCATAATTGGCAAAATGTTGCCTTAGCATTTGCCGCTGCTTTGCAAATTATAGCTGATAGTAAAAAAATCTGGCAAAGTATTCAAAGCTTTCCTGGTTTGCCGCATCGTCAACAATTGGTCGTGAAAACTCCATCAATTGAATTTATTAATGATAGTAAAGCAACAAATGCCGATGCTTGCGAAAAAGCTTTAAAAACTTTCATAGATAAAAAAATATTTTGGATTGTTGGTGGAAAAGCCAAAACCGATGGCATTGAAAACTTACATACATATTTTCCACATATTAAAAAAGCCTACTTAATTGGTGATTCAAAAGATCGCTTTGCCAAAGATTTATGTGGTAAGCTGGACTTCGAAAAGGTTGTAACTCTTGAAGCTGCAGTTAGTTGTGCATATAACGACGCAAAATCTGAGGAAAATGCAGTAGTGCTGTTGTCACCAGCTTGCGCTAGTTTTGACCAATTTCGAGATTACGAACACCGCGGCAATGAATTTATTAAATTTGTAAAAGAGCTATTACATGATTCCAACTACATTTTCACGGCGTGATAATAGTCTTTTAGGAAGATGGTGGTGGACTGTTGATCGTCTGGCCTTGTCCTTATTACTAATTTTAATCGTTATTGGTGTATTTTTAAGTTTTGCTGCTAGCCCTTCAGTGGCTGAGCGTTTAAATTTAGGTACTTTTTTCTTTGTTAAACGTCACATATTCATGTTGATACCAGCAATTGCCACAATGATTGGCGTCTCATTATTTTCACCTGTAGGGGTTAGGCGCCTAAGTCTA
>CANMNU010000116.1 GCA_947499175.1 Alphaproteobacteria bacterium | reverse complement strand
ATATTCTGCGCAAAAATCATCCAGCAAAACAAATAAGTCTGTGATATCTTTCTTCATGGAAGGCCGTTTATTAAATCAATAGCTAATCTTAGCTAAAACTGCCTTCTAACTCTCGCAAATACTCACTTCTAATCCAGAATTGGGGTTTGGAGTTTATCTTGTGCAAAGTTGCAAAAAACAAGCACCAATAATAGTTGATGAAATTACCTTTAAGCAGGTAGCATAAACATCTTTAGTTTTGCATAAGTATAGGGGAAATACCTAAATTTGTGCGCTATTAACTATCTAATAAAATTATGTGTTGATTGTAAGAAACAACTTTAATTGATTTAGTTGTTGTCATTAATTACGCCACCATTTCAGCTAAGTGTTCGTGCAAGTGGGTTGGTTTTGAACGGGTTGGCCATGGGTCATGCAAATCACTTAGGTAGGTTTCAAGTTTTTCAACCTCTAGGCGAATTTCATGGTTTCCTGAAAACACTAAATGCACCCAGGTGCTATCATTTACTTGGGTATTGATATGTAAAAGATTTAAGATACGTTCGCCGCTGTGTTGTTCGAAGCCTTTGCGTTGCACATTTTTAACATGCAAAAATAGTAGACCCATGTGGGATCGGTAATACATTGGCTGGTTTGCAATGGAATCTTGATGATTCCAGCAAAAACGATTAACCAGTAAGGTAAAGCTATTTTTTTCATAAACCATGGCGATAAGTGGGCAAAGTCCGTCGCGCAGTTGTTCGGAGATGTGATTTAGGTCCTTATCATCGATTGCGCGCATTTTGATTAATTTATCGCTGGGAATCATGTCTTTTTCCTTGGATTTTTACCGAATGTTCCTTATTATAACCATGATTTAATTATTTTAAATAGACCTCATGGAAAACCTTGTAAGTTTAAATGCTACGCAAAGCCAAGAGCTTGAGGAACAATCGCAGGAAGTGTTTCAGACTAAACGTGCAACTGTTTCCAGTCTAGAAGAAATTTTATATAAGCCTTTGCCTGTGCTTGATCATGGTTTTATTCGAGTAGTTGACTATATGGGGGATGATTCTGCAATTGTACAGTCGGCCCGAGTTTCTTATGGCAAGGGCACAAAAAAAATCAGTGAAGATCGTGGCTTAATCAACTACCTAATGCGTCATTGGCATACTACGCCATTTGAAATGTGCGAAATAAAATTTCATGTGAAATTGCCAATTTTTGTGGCACGTCAGTGGATTCGTCACCGTACTGCTAATGTTAATGAATATTCAGCGCGTTATTCAATTATGGATAAAGAGTTTTATTTGCCAAAGCTTGAGCATTTGGCGGCGCAGTCTACTGTTAATAACCAGGGTAGGGGTGAAGTTTTGGAAGGTGTCTATGCTCAAGAGGTTCTTGAGTTATTAAAACGTGATTCCATGCAAACTTATGATACATATGAGTATTTGCTGAATGGAAAAGATGATGAATCTCGTCCAGGTTTGGCACGTGAACTGGCTAGAATGAATTTGCCAGTTAACTATTACACTCAATGGTATTGGAAAATTGATTTGCATAACCTTATGCATTTTTTACGTCTTCGAGCCGATGAGCATGCGCAATACGAAATTCAGGCTTATGCGGACGTGATGATTGATGTGCTTAAGCGTTGGGTGCCCTTAGCTTATGATGCATTTATGGATTATCGCGTCGGGGCCGTGACATTTTCATCAAAAATGTTAGCGGTTTTGCGCAGGCGTTTAGGTGGTGAAGTTGTTACCAAGGAAAACAGTGGATTAACTGCACGAGAATGGGGTGAAATGGAGAAAACCTTGGAGGGGTAGGCGCCATTCCAAGGTTCTTTGTATGTTCATTATGATTGATGCCATCCTTTTCTCATGATAATAATTAGGGTGAATAGGATGGATCAATTTGCGTAACTTACACCTTGCAATGCGTTGGCTATAATTATGAATTAATGCCACTACGTCTACGTTCCATTTTGCATTTATGGTTATCAGCAGGAGACTTGGTTAGGAATAGGTCAATGCCTTTGAAAAATAGACCGCTAGCTCCGACAACAAGAGAGGCCACACCACATGCATTTTTTGTATATGGATCATCGCTATAGACAGATGTAAAGCCTAATGATGCAGACCCAAGATTAGACAAAACAACTAATCCATTCAAAGTGCCATGTGCCAATTTATGCCATCCTGGTTCCATACTACCATTGTCCTTATACCAATTGTATATGTTAGAAGTAGCACCCAATATATTAATACAAGAACCTGTAGTGCCAATTACTTTAACAGCTTCAGCGCTTAGTGATCCCAAAAATGATATTGAACCTAATGATAAGGAAAGAAAACCAGTCATGTTAGGTATGGCTTTTCTTGTGCTCTCACTAATTTCATCTCTTACAAGATCTTTCAACATATTTTCCATAGGCATGTCTACTTTTGCTGATCTATCTTTTTTAGCGCTTCCCAGCTCCATTGCTGCCAACTTTGCATCCTCCTCATTTGCGCAATTTCCTTCAAAATTTAGAAAAACTGCCCATAAAAATGCAAAGCAAGTTTTTTTAATGTGGTTTGGTTGATACGTTCTCATAATCGATCCTGTATTGGTTGCTACATTGTCAGATTAAGGAAAGATTATTAATTAATAATTAAAATATCGATGATTGTTGTAATAACATTGTGTTTTTGACGTGATTTATTAAAAAACCACAGGAGGAGTCTCTAGTGGTTCTTTTTGTTAGTTGTCTTTTAAAGAAAATTGCTCCGCGCCACATGGCTATGAACATACCAGTTGTACCATTTTTTAATCACTTAAATAAATTTCTCTTAAGTCTTGGTGAAATTTTTGCTACAATCGCAATAATAAACTTTTAATTTTTGCCAAATGATCCGCTATTTATTCGCTATTTTATGTATTGCCATAAATTTACATGCAGGTTTAAAAATTGAAATCACCAAAGGTGATGTGCAACCAGACCCAATTGCTATTGTTGATTTTTATAATCCAGATGGTCTTGATAATTTAGGAGAAGACATCGCTAAAGTTCTAACCAATGATTTAGAGGCATCAGGCTTATTTGTAGCAATTGGTAAGTCAGCATTTTTGCAAAACTCTGATTCACTTGTGAAAGGTGGTCCAAATATGGCTAACTGGCGTCCTTTAAAGGCTCGATTTTTAGTTTACGGTGAGATTAAAAGTACAGGATCTGGTAAGGTTGCGATTAGCTTTCGGTTATTTGATGTTTTAACAGGCCAACAAATGCAAGGGCTTTCTTTCAATGGTGAACAAAAGAATTGGCGCCGCATGACCCACATTATTGCCGATAATATTTATGGGCGCACTACTGGTGAAAGTGGTGTATTTGATTCTAAAATTCTGTTTGTTGAAAGCATTAATAATGATCGTCGTAATCCTAAAAAGCGATTGATGATTATGGATTGGGATGGTAATAACCCTCAACCTTTAACAGATGGTGCTCAGCTAGTGCTAACCCCAAGAATCTCACCGGATGCGCAGAAAGTTGCATACCTTGCTTATAGTAAAGATAAGCTTCGGGTTTATGTTATGGATTTGAAAACCAAAGCAACTAAAGAATTAGGGCATTTCCCAGGAATGACTTTGGCACCAAGGTTTTCACCTGATAGTAAACGTATTGTTTTTAGCTTTGAAAAAGCAGGTCGTAGTGCAATCTATGTAATGGAATTAGCTTCTGAAAAGCTTACCCAGTTAACTGAGCATACCTGTATTGATGTTTCTCCGTGTTTTTCACCTGATGGTAAACAGATTGTATTTGTTTCAGACCGTGATGAAAATAGGCCAAATTTGTTCATTATGGATGCTGATGGTAGTAATGTGAAACGCATTAGTTTCGGTAAAAGTGTCGCTAAATATTTTCAACCAGTTTGGTCACCTAGGGGTGATTTAATTGCTTTTACCAAGCAGACTGGGGGAACATTTTACATTGGTGTAATTTTTCCTGATGGTACTGGTGAGCGCTTAATTGCTAATGGTTATATGGTTGAAAGTCCAACTTGGTCGCCCAATGGTCGTTATATTATGTATACTCGTGAATCTAGCAGTCGTGATAAGGGCCAGATTGACATGATTGACCTTACAGGGCGGAATCGCCGGAGAATTCCAACCCAAAAAGGAGCTTCAGATGGTTCTTGGTCGCCTTTGCTG
>CANMNU010000115.1 GCA_947499175.1 Alphaproteobacteria bacterium | reverse complement strand
ATTCTGCGCAAAAATCATCCAGCAAAACAAATAAGTCTGTGATATCTTTCTTCATGGAAGGCCGTTTATTAAATCAATAGCTAATCTTAGCTAAAACTGCCTTCTAACTCTCGCAAATACTCACTTCTAATCCAGAATTGGGGTTATAAGGCTGTATTACAAATTCCAGAATATCAAAATCTAAATATATCAGGAGTTTTGGGGGCACTAGGTGTATTAAAAGCTAATCAAGGTGATTTTGTTGCTGCAAAATTTTATCATAAAGCTGCGTTAGGTCTGTAAAAAGAACTGCTGGCGTATTTATTTTTCTTGTAAGCGAATTATATTTACCCAGCAATTAAGTTAAATCCATCGCCGAAATTGTGTTGCTAATATTATTCACAACATCGTTAAGTAGGGCGGCGTCGTCACCTTGTGCCATAATACGAATCAGTGGCTCTGTGCCTGATTGTCTAACAAGTAGCAGTCCCAAATGCTTAAGTTTGCTATAAGACGCATCAATCACATTACGAATACGATCATCGCTAAGGTTAATAATTTTATTGGTACGCACATTGCAGAGTACTTGTGGTACTGGTTCAAAAGTGTGACCAATTTCACTAGCAGGAATGTTTTCAGCAACCATTAGGGCTAATACCTGAAGTGCTGCTAGCAGCCCGTCGCCTGTAGTTGCATAATCGCTTAAAATTATGTGACCAGACTGTTCTCCGCCTACATTGCAACCTTTTTTTTGCATCATTTCTAAAACGTGTTTGTCACCAACGTTTGAGCGAAAAAATTGTAATCCTCTGCTGGTTAAGTACCTTTCCAACCCTAGGTTTGACATTTGTGTCGCAACAATTCCGTTCCCTTTTAGAAGTCCTCGTTCAAGCCAAAATTTAGCAATTAGTGCCATAATCTGGTCACCATCTAAAATTTGGCCTTTTTCATCTATTACGATTAGGCGATCAGCGTCCCCATCTAAAGCAATGCCAATATGTGCTTGGTGTTCAATAACTGCATTTTGCAAAGGTCCTACGTGGGTGGCGCCACAATCTAGGTTAATATTAATGCCATTTGGATTGTTGCCGATTGTAATAACATCTGCGCCTAATTCCCAAAGTACCTGTGGTGCTACCTTGTATGCTGCTCCGTTAGCGCAATCAACTATAATTTTTAAGCCATCTAATCGCATGCCTTTAGGAAAGCTTGATTTAACAAATTCATTGTAGCGTCCTAACGCATCATCAACTCTTCGTGCTTTGCCAAAGTTTTCAGCTGAGGCTAGTGCAAATTTGTTCTTATTGGTCAGTTCTTCAATATATTTCTCTTGTGCAGTTGTTAGCTTAAAGCCTTGGGAATTAAAAAATTTAATGCCATTGTCTTTAAATGGATTATGTGATGCAGAAATCATTACCCCTAGGTGGGCGCGCAATGTGCGTGTTAGCATTGCTACAGCTGGGGTGGGTAGGGGGCCTAGTAACATAACGTCAACCCCCATACTAACGAATCCTGAAACCAAGGCTGATTCTAGCATGTAACCAGAAAGTCTTGTGTCTTTACCAATAACAACTGTTGGTCTGTGTTGTTTTGAACTTGTTAGGCGTGTATTTTCTATTAAATGTTGGGCGGCAGCCATTGCTACTTTTTGGATAATATCTGGTGTCATCGGCGTTTCGTTAACTGCTCCACGAATACCATCAGTTCCAAATAGTTTCATTAAATTCCTCCGTTTAAATGCTGCGATGTTATCCAACCACCACCTAGTACCTGGTTGTTTTCATAAAAAACACAAGCCTGTCCTGATGCTACGCCATATTCAGGGGCCCCAAAGGTTACAGTTGCATTCTCTGGTCCCGTTACCTGAACAATTGCTGCAATTGGCTGATGAGTTGATCTTACCTTTACCATACATGTAAGGCCATTTCTGAAATTTTCAAGCCCCTTTAACCAATTAACTTCTTTCAGGTGAATAGTTTTCACAGCTAAAGCTTCCTTGGGGCCAACCCAAACTTGGTGTTTTTTGGGGTCTAATCGTATTACATAAAGTGGTTCAGCATAGGCTACGCCAAGTCCCTTACGTTGGCCAATGGTATAGTTGATAATTCCGTCGTGCTTGCCAAATACTGTGCCATTAATGTGAATAATTTCACCAGAGTCAAGTGCTCCAGGTCGCAATTTGCTAACAACACTTGCGTAAGATCCATTTGGTACAAAGCAAATATCTTGGCTATCTGGTTTTTCTGCAACGGTTAATCCAAAGCGTGCTGCGTGCTCGCGTGTTTCAGATTTTGGTAACCCACCTAAGGGGAAGCGTAGGTAATCAAGCTGGTCTTGGGTAGTTGTGAACAAAAAATAACTTTGGTCACGGGTGTGATCTAGGGCACGGTGAAGCTCTGCACGTTCTTTTGCAAACCGTTGTACGTAGTGGCCAGTGACTAGGGCTTTTGCATCTAAATCTTTTGCGGTTTGCAGCAAATCTTTAAACTTAACCTCTTGGTTGCAGCGTACACATGGAATCGGTGTTTCTCCTTGTAGATACGAATCTGCAAAGTCATCAATTACTTTTTGTCGAAAAACGCTTTCGTAGTCGAGCACATAGTGGGGAAATCCCATTTTGTCAGCAACCATTCTAGCATCATAAATATCCTGTCCGGCACAACAAGCGCCTTTTTTGCTGATCATTGCTCCATGGTCATATAACTGCAGAGTTATACCAACCACATTATACCCAGCTTCAACCATAAGTGCTGCCGCAACTGACGAGTCAACACCACCAGACATTGCTACGGCAATTCGTTCACCATGAATTACGCCATCAAGCGTAAATTGATTTTTCTGGTTTTTTATCAAAAAGTTTGTAAATAGCATATACAATCATCAATGGGTAAAGCCATTCTAAAATGTTGCCCAAAAAGTTCATAATTTTGGCAAATCCAAGCAAGGACATTGCAAAAGCTATCAACAAACTGGCGACTAAGCAAAAATGGCGGTTAACTTGTTTCTTTAAAATATCTTTATATAAAAATTCTGTCCACATAGTTGTTAATAATGTAGCTGTGGCCAGGCATGATATTGCTAAGGTTATGCTTACAATTGGTACAGCATAGTACCCTAAAGATTTACTAGCAATTGCTGCAAGGTATTGTTCTTGTGGTAATCCTACTAATTCAGCGCAGTAGTGGGCGCCTAACTTCATAAAACCATAATAAACAGCACATAATATACTACCACCTAATAGGCTTGATAATGCTCCTAATTTAAATAATTGTTGTTTTGTTGCAGTTTTTAATTTCTTTTTTAAAAAAGCATATATACTAATTGCAATTAATGGTGCACCCATTAGATCCATAGTTTGGTAGCCAGTTTCAAGTCCATAACCAAAGCATTCACAAATAGGTATGCTTACTTGTTGCATTGGTGGGGCAATCCACAAGCCTACGATAATTAAAATGGCAATGCCACCAAGTTTAAAGGGGGTTAAAAATATCCCGATTATTTCTACCAAACGATTACGTTGCCAGCATAATCCAAGTAAAGCTAGGCTAAAACCAAAGGTGAAGTACCAAACAGGGAATTCAGGGTACATTAGTTGAAAACCACCAAATGAAACGAGCATGCATCTTGGTACTACCCCAAATGGTCCAACTAATATAAAAATTAAAAAATTAATTGCAAAAGCTCCAGATTTTCCAAGGTTTGCGTAATAACGGTCACGACTTCCCTCATTGCGAACAAGCCCCATAACTCCAATAAACGGAACGATTACGGCTGTAATTACCCATCCTATTAATGTATAGGAAAACATATTTTGAGCTTTAAATCCGGCAGCTATTGGAAATACTAGGTTGCCTGATCCGAAGAACATTGAAAACATAGCAAAACCAGCGGTCAGTACTGCTTTAACTAATGACATAATTGTTCCCCTTTTAGGTTATATATATGGGGATATTTGAGACGAATTACAAGGAAAAACTGACACTTGATGATGGCATACAATCAAATAAAGCAAGTTAAAACTTTTAATTGAATTAACTTGTTTTATTTGAGCCCCACTAGAATCGTTTGACTTGGTGGGTGGCAGATTTTATTTTGCTGGTTTAGTTGGTGCAGTAGCATCTTGTACTGGAGCAGTAGCTGGTGCTGTAGTTGCTTCAGTTGTCGCTGCTGGTGCAGGAATTGTCACAGGAGCTGGCGCAGGAACCGCAACTGGTGTTACTTTAACATCCTTAGGAG
>CANMNU010000114.1 GCA_947499175.1 Alphaproteobacteria bacterium | reverse complement strand
TTTAGGTTTTACCTTGAGCAGCGTTGGGATGAGGCAATTAATATTTTCAACACTTTGCAGGTAGCTTTTGGTAAGGATGAGCCTTGCGAAATGTACATTCAAAGGTGCGAAGAATTCAAGAAATCCCCACCTCCAGTTGATTGGGATGGAGTTTATCACTTAAAGACAAAGTAATAGGTTTAGTGAAATTTAATCCCAAATAATGCGAGTTAATCGCTCAGATATGCATAGTTTTGAAAATGGTATAACATTACCTAAAGTAAGCAATAGTTGGTGAAAATATGGCTGCTACAAAGTCCCCACCTGAACGTATTCTAGCAATTACGATTTTTTCAAGCCGTTGGTTGCAAGCACCTCTGTATCTTGGGTTGATTGTTGCCCAAGCAATTTATGTGCAGTGTTTCATTAAGGAAGTTTGGCACCTGATAAGCCTAAGAGGATTTGACGAAACTAAAATCATGCTAGTAGTTTTAGGACTTATTGATGTTGTAATGATTTCAAACCTATTAATTATGGTGATTATTGGTGGATACGAAACATTCGTTACGCGTTTAGGTATGGACAATCATCCTGATTTGCCTGAATGGCTAGATCACGTAAATGCCAATACCATGAAAATTAAGCTTTCTATGGCGCTCATAGGGATATCCTCTATTCATTTACTAAAAACTTTTATTAATGTTGCAGAAATGAATGAGGTTATGATCAAATGGCAAGTTATCATTCATTTAACATTTTTGATTTCCTCAGTTGCTTTGGCGTATACGGCAAAATTATCTCAAGAAACTCTTGATGCTTCAAATGCAAATAAACATTAAAAAAATTACAGAATCATTAGCACTTCACCTTAGTGAGGATGCTGTATTAAAGGTAATTGATGAATCATATATGCATCATGGCCACCTAGGGCACAATCCAGAAATAGGTGTAACCCATGTAGCTATACATCTTATTTGGCGAGCCTTTGAGGGGGTCAAAACTATCGAACGTCAACGGCTTATGAATTTCTGGTTAAGTGAATTATTTAACGGTGGATTACATGCCGTAAGTTACACGTTAAGAACCCCTGAGGAGGCCGGACTTTTATGATGCCTTTGGTATTAGTTGTTGATGATGATTTACGCATACGTGAGCTTTTAGGTAGGTTTTTATGTGATTACAGCTATCGGGTGCAAACAACTGCTAATGCAGCCCAAGCAAGGGCGCATTTAGCTTCTCAACAGTTTGATATAATGATTCTTGATATTATGATGCCAAAAGAAACTGGCACTGAATTTTTGACTAGTTTGCGTAGTGCGCAATCATTATACAAGCAACTTCCGGTAATTTTATTAACAGCTCAAGATGGCTTAGACGAAAAAATTAAAGGATTAATGTCAGGTGCTGATGACTACCTAACAAAACCTTTTGAACCTAAAGAATTAATTGCACGCATTGAAGCAATTTTAAGAAGAGTTAAACTTAAACGAGTAACAGGTAGCGATCTGCACTTTGGTGATTATTTGTTTAATGTGGAAAGGGCTGCACTTTATAAAAATGCTGAGGAAATTCGCTTAACCTCAACTGAACAAATGGTTTTAAAAATTTTGGCCCAACACCCAAGCCAACCATTTTCTAGGGCCGATTTAGCGCATCGTGTTGGTTTTGTAATTAGTGATCGTAGTATAGATGTACAAATCAATCGTTTAAGACACAAACTAGAGGATGACACTGGCAAGTATTTAAAAACAATTAGACACGTGGGGTACGCTTTATGTCCAGATTCCTAAATACAATTAAGAATCCCAAGCGAATTTTAAAAAGAACGTTACCAAGAAGCTTGTTTGCAAGAGCTTTGCTAATTTTGATGACCCCCTTAATATTGGTGCAAGTAGTATTGGGTTATATCTTCATCGAAAGCCACACCGATACTATTTTAAGGCAACTTTCAACAACAATAGCAGGTGATGTCGCCCTAGTGCTTGATTGGGTTGAGCGTGATCCAAATTCTATCAAGGCCATTCAAAAAGCTGCAAAAAAATATATGAGCCTAAATGTAAATTTTGTACCACAAGACACTTTGCATGAATATGGTGCCCATAAAGATTCATGGGTATATGGGTTTATGGTTGAAGCTTTAGATAATGCTGTTGGAAAACCTTATTACTTAAAGATTACCAAGGATAAAATTTACATATCTGTAGAAGCTAAAAATAAAGGTGTGCTTGAAGTTTCCTTGCCACGAAGATTTTTGTTTAGCAGAACCACATTACGAGTTTTAATATGGACAGCAGCTTCTGCTTTATTGCTGTTTTTAGTGGCATCATTATTTATGCGCAATCAAATTAGACCACTTCGCAGATTGGCTGAAGCTGCCGATCGCTTTGGTAAGGGTGATGATTTAGGCGAGTTAAAAATTGAAGGTGCCCAAGAATTACGCACGTTAAGCCGAATTTTTAATATTATGCGTGCCCGCATTCAGCGGCATCTACATGAACGAACACAAATGCTAGCTAGTGTCTCTCATGATTTACGCACACCAATTACCCGCATGCAATTGCAGTTAGCTATGATGCCTGAAGGAGAAGACCAAAGAATGCTGCAAGAAGATCTAAAACAAATGCAGTTCATGGTAGAAGGGTTTTTAGCCTATGCAAAAGGCACTGCAAATGAATCTCGCCAATCAGTCCCTATCGCTAGCTATATTCAAGAATTAATTGATAATTTGCCCGGCAAAATCATTCCAGTTGAGTTTATTCCTGAAGATAATCCAACAATTCAAATTAAGTTACAGCTTTTTAACCGTCTATTAACTAATTTGTTGTTAAATGCAAATAGGTACTCTTCACATGCTTGGTTAAGTTTAAAGTTAACGGCTCGCCACTGCGAAATCATCGTAGAGGATGATGGACCAGGAATCCCTGAGGAAAATCGGGAACAGGTTTTTCAACCATTTTATCGCCAAGATACGGCGCGTAATTTGGATAATGGTGGTACGGGTCTTGGCCTTAGTATTGTAAGAGATGCGGTACGTAGCCATGGTGGTAGAATCCGCCTTGATCAGTCAACTCATGGGGGACTTAAGGTAGTGCTTACCTTCCCAAGATTCTGATTTGTGATTGGTTGTAACATCGTTGCTATTAATTGTAGATTATGAAACGATAAATATGGAAAGAATTACGGGTGGTGCAAATGGTAAAATCAAGTAAAACTAAAGAAAAAATAAATGGTAATTTAAGTGATGCATCAATGGGACCAGAGGTCAAGTCGAATAATGCCACTACTGATAAATTAAAAGAGCATCAACAGAATTTTACTAAAACTGCTAAAGAAACTTTTGAAAAAATTTCTAAGCACGCAAAAAATTCTAAAGTTGATCATAAAGCCTTGATTGAAAGTCACAAAAAGAACCTTAAAGTATTGAGTAATGCCCATAAAAAAACTGCTGAGGTAATGAAATCTATAGCCACTTTGCAAAGCCAATTTGTAAAGCAAACTTTTGAAGATTTAAATACAGTTATGCGTAGTGCAATGACGCAAAAAGCAGGAAAACCTATCGATCTTTCCGGCCATACTGATACGATGAAAAATTCTTTACACCGTGCTGTTGATCATGCGCAAAATATTAGTAGCATGCTTTCAAGCTCTGGTAAGGAAATTCATGCAAGTGTTCATGAGCGCATGGAAGAAAGCAAGGAAGAAATTAAAGCTCATATGGCAAAACAGCGAACACAGCACTAATTGTAAGGATTTCTTAGTGCCTCAATTGCTGATTTGTAATCTGGTTGTTTGAAAATACTATTTCCAGCAACCAATACGTTTGCACCTGCTTTTATAACAGATTCAGCATTATCAGGGGTTATGCCACCATCAACAATGATTTTAAAATTAAGACCACGGACTTCGCGAATATTTGCGAGGTCCTTAATCCTTCCAAGAGTTTCTGGAATAAATTTTTGACCAGAAAAGCCAGGGTTAACACTCATTACAAGGACTTGATCAACCACATCAACCACATTGTATATGACATTCGCTGATGTTTTTGGATTAACACAAACTCCTGATTTGCAACCAAGTTTACGAATATATTCTAAAAACCCTAATTCTGGATTAGATTGTTGAATTTAATGGCAGGTTTGTTTGATTTCAAGGCATAAGCAATAAGTGTTGAAAAGATATGGATAAAGCCATTAATAAACGATCTATGTCGAGTATGAACAATCTGAAAATCTGTTTTTA
>CANMNU010000113.1 GCA_947499175.1 Alphaproteobacteria bacterium | reverse complement strand
CAAGCAGATATATCGGACGGAGAGAGCGAACAAGAAAATTTTTCAAAGTAAATATACTTATTATTAGCAATGTCTTTATTCACATCGTCTCAACATTTGTAGTTTATGCCATGAAATCTAAAAAACCTTCTATCAAATTTAACCACATAATTTTAAATTATGTTTTTTTGTATTTTTTCCAAATAAAACATATTGCAGCAATTATTATTGCAATTGCCGCACTAATAAACATGTAATGTTTTACAATTTCTAAATTTTTCAGTAATTTTTCTAAAACATCCCCCATCATATAACCACTATAGCAGCTAACTAAGGTCCAAATTAGTGCTGACAATATATTTAAAATTGCAAAGCGTTTGGTTTCAACATTTGCAGCGCCAATTACAATTGGACTTATAACGCGAATTCCATAAATAAATCGGAATGATAAAATAAACCAACGGTCAAAGCGGTGTAATAGTCTAAAAGCTTTGTTAGCCTTAGGTAATAATTTTGGGTATTTTTCAAAAAACGCTGGGCCATAGCGTTTCCCAACTTGAAAAAGAATTTGGTCAACAATTACAGTCGTACAAAAGGTAATTGCTATGATTTTATATAAGCTTAAGTAACCTAAAGAGGCTAGTGCTGATGCAGTTAAAATAACAGTTTCACCTTCAACTATTGCTCCTAAAAAAACAGCAATATAACCCCATTCATGAACGAATGCTAAAAACGATTCCATATGACAATTACTTAAACTACTGCTTGTACTTTAGCAAAGTTGCTGGATTTCAACAATTCAAGTTGATAGTATTTTTTGAAATAGGTCACAGTGCTTACAAAAATACCAATTATTACCAATAGTAGTCCAACCCAAAACAGTGATATTAGTGGTTTTAGCGTTAACTCAACTTTCCATAGATTGTCTTGGCTTGCAAAAGCTGTAGCATGAATATGGTCAAAATTAATTCTAACCCATGCTGGTTGATGCTTTATGGTTTTGCTGGTGTGAAAATGTTGGCGCTGTGGAGCAATATTTAATGAATTTACTGTAAAATGTAATATTTCTTTAGAAACTTGTGGTGTTTCATCTATTTTCAGTGACTCAAAATTTACTACGTAATTGCCTATTTTAACGGGTAACTCTGCAAGGTTAACTTCAATTTTTTGCGTGAAATTTTCTGAAAAACTTGCCCCTAAAATGCATATACCTATGCCGATGTGCGCGCTTACAAAGCCTTTATTAAAAAAGTGCTTTATATGATTTATTGTACTAAAAATTAGCCAAAAACCAACAACTGCTGAAAATGTTGCATACATATTGAAGTGTGGTTGCATAAGCCAGCACCAAACTGAGGTTGTTAATATGGTGCAGAACAAGCTCCAACCATGATTTCTTAATTTTAAATATGGGCTAAGGCCTGCAAATATTAACAAACATATAGCTAATGGGGTTATGTATTGGTGGAAAAATAATTCATCTATCAGTATATTAATACCAAATCCATATTTTAGCAGTATTGGTAAAAGTATTAGAGTTACTAATACGCCTAAACAACTAAGAAAACCTAAGGTTATCATTGAAGTTTTTACCATTTTGCATTTGAAAAACACTATAAATGTTGTTGCCCACACTAAAATAGTACAAATACCAAGCCATATTCCGCTATGTAAATCAAAGCCAAAGCTATGCACAGAAACCAATACACCGCTGCGCACTAATGTAAGGCCTAGCATAACCATGGGAAAGCAAAATAATAAACAAATTCGGCTTGATTCTTTGGCGTGTACGGCCGCAATTATGGCAAGCCATGGAAATAATGAAACTGTCTCTACTGGGTCCCAAAACCAAAAGCCACCCCAGCCAAGCTCACCGTAAGCCCAGCGTGATCCAAGAATAAGGCCAAGGGTAATCAGCCCAAAACACACTCTAGTATAAGCTTGTATTTTAGGATTATCTGGTTCTACGCAAGCCCATATCCATAAAACAAAGCAAAGACTTTGGCCCATGTATAGAATTGGTGGATGAATAGCTAGATATGGATTTTGCAATGCTGGGTTAAGGTCTTGTCCTGTGATTGTCTCAATAGCTAAAATGACAAAGGGATTGGCTTTAAAGTATAGGTAGCTGCCAATTAATAGTAAAATGAATGATGCGATGCGGATAGAATCTTTTTTACGTAGTAGTAGGACTGACCAGGCAGTTAGGCATGTAAAAAATAGTAGCATTGACCCTTCATGGTTTCCCCACAGGCCAGCAATTTTATAAATTAAAGGGGTGAGTTTGTGTGAATTAAGCCATACGTTTGCAATTGCTGTTGCACTTGTAATGTAGAAAAATAACAGTGTTGCAATGGCTATTGTGCAAATAGAAAATGGTAGATTTAGGTTTTTTGGATTTTTTAAAAAGATATTTTTAAGCAGCGTAATGCCTAATATTGCAAACAAAACATCAATTAACAAAGTTAGTTTTAGCAAGTTAATACCTGCTGGAAAAGTGCGAAGAGGATAGGTGTTGAAAAAAATATAAGTAAATATTTATTTACCAATTTTAACGATTTATTAAGTTTTTTGTGGTACGCGTTTCCATCCCCCACCCCCGCCCAATTAAGGGTGGGCCTTCCCGCCAAAGGTCCAACCAACAGCAGATAAAGCTTTGCCATTAGCATCTTTAAGGGCTTTAAAATGATGCTTTGAAGGAATATCTGAGGAGCTGCTCTTGATGTGAATAGTACCATGCGGTTAGTTAATATTTGGTTAAATTGATCCAAATAATTTTTAACTGCTTGTTTTTGCAATAATAAAATCACAGATTATTCATTTTAAAATTTAAAAGAATTCATTCATAATTGAAAACACAACCTCAACGACAATTAAAATAATAATTATCCATTCCAAAAATGAAGAATGAGCATGTTTCAATTCATTGCTAAGCATTTCATATAGTTCATGAACAAGATTTAGTTTTCCATTTAAAATATTTAAGCGTACTTCAATATCTAAAAATTCTACGGCTTGTTGATAAAATGGTTCAAAACGTGGACGTTTCCAAAAAAATTCTGGCGTATCAAGTGCATAAGAATCTAAGTTAATAGAATTTTTTTGACTAAAAAGTTTGCCAAGATGTTGGGAAATTTTTTTGCGTGATAAACTAATTTTACCTTTTTGTGATAGCTCGGCCGGTAGGTGACGAGTGCTTTGAATAGTTTGATCAATTTCATATTCAAAATTAGAAAGTTTAACTGATTGTGATAAACCATATGAGAGTGAAATTTTAAGAAGTGGATCATTTGATTGTAAAATAATGCGATCTTCTTCTTCATCAATAAGTGTTTCTGGACCATACTCATAAACAAAGGCATCTTCTTGAATATTGGTAATAGGGCTGCTTAGAAAGTTAGAAATATCGTCTAGAGCTATTTTTTCTTCTGCTTGGGTGTATCCCCAAAATACTGCGGCACCATAGGAAAAAATACACATGGTATGTTCTTGGCTTAACGATATGAATGCCACTTCATCATAAAGATGAGCTGATTCAGCTTTGGTTTGCAAAGCTTCATAAAGTTCCTTGATATTGTAGGCTGTACCTGTACAGTACGATGCGCAGCGCATTGTTAATCCGCCACATGCACAACTTTTGTGCCATCAATTTTTATAGCATATTTTAGGGCTTTTACTTTTTCGGTAAATGGGCCCATTAGCAAGCGATAGAAGACCTCTCCATCAGGGCGTTCTGATTCTTTGATTTGTGATTTTATGCCTTTTAAGTTGTGTTTTGTTTGTAAACGTTTCCATTCTTTTAAAGCTGCTGCTTCTGACTTAACCGTAGCTAATTGTACGAAATAGTTACCGCTGATGCTTTCAACAGATTTAGTTTTTTTTATTGTTGGCTCAGAATCAATCTCTGTATTTTCAAATGCCTTTGGGGTCTGCATAGCTTGTGGTTGCATAACCTGTGGTTGTACAGGCGGTTGTACCTGGTCAGGAGCTACAGGATGTTGCGGGTTAACAACTTGAGGCTGTTGAAGGTATTGCTGTTGCATGCCATTTTGCGGCAATGGTTGCCCATTATTTATTGGTGCTTGGGGTTGCGCCATGTTCATGTTTGGGTTGGCATCAACTGCTTGGTTTTGCATCATTGCTGGTTGTTCTGGAGGTGGTAACAAACGTTCGGCAGGATCATCTGTGGTGCTATCACCAATGCGGTTATAAATTAACTTGTCTTGGTAGGGAATGTTTATGCCACCGCGATGATCAGGAACAACCTTGT
>CANMNU010000112.1 GCA_947499175.1 Alphaproteobacteria bacterium | reverse complement strand
GTGCAGTTATAGATTTATCAAAGGGCAATAAATTTAAAAAATCAGCCCTAGTTTTTTGCATTTTTAAACCAGCATCTACGGCATGTTCTTCTACTTTACTGAGCCACGCAGCATCAGCCTGAGATTCCAGCAACCGTAAACGTTCTTTTGCGGCATGTTCATAGGCTTTTAAAACAGCAGCATGTTCTGGCCATAACACAAAAATCATGCGGTCGATAAACTGTCTACGCACCGACGGAGTATCCAAAAACAAACGATCTGTTTCAGGGGTCAACCAAAACAAACGCAAAATATCATTTAATGTTTTTTGACTTTTTAAAGGCTCTTGATTTAATAACCAAATACGTTTTTTCAAACCAACAGCACTTACCCCGGTACCCAAACTATAATTATTGACCCTTATAGAAGCAGCCCAAGGTACCATAGAATTGTGCCCCTGCAATTCAATTAATTCAGCTTTTCTAAGACCGCGCCCTGGCGTAAATAAAGAAATCGCCTCTAAAATATTTGTTTTACCAGTACCATTAGGCCCGGCAAAAACCACAAATGGCCGATTAATATCAAGAATCAATTCCTGATAGCTTCTAAATGATTGTAATTGTAGGCGCTGAATCACCTAATAGCCCCAAACTCAATGATAGCAAAATTACGGTACAATCCATCCTGTTGCATAAGCTGAGCGTGCGTACCAATTTGCTCAATATTTCCATGGTTTAAAACCAGAATCTTATCAGCTTCAATAACTGTGCTAAGGCGGTGAGCAATGACCAAAGTTGTACACTCAGAGCGCATTGCCTTAAGATTTTGCTGCACAATAAAATCACTCTCTGCATCCAAAGAATTTGTCGCCTCATCAAGCAACAATATATTAGGTTGACGCAAAAGTACTCTAGCCAAAGCGAGACGCTGCTTTTGCCCACCTGAAAGACGCACCCCACGGTAACCAACCTTAGTTTGTAAACCATAAGACAATGTTGCAACAAATTGCTTCAAGTGCACTAATTCCAATACATGCCATAAATCATTTTCATTAACAGTACTTAACCCATAAACCAAATTATCAAAAATAGTTGTAGAAAAAATTACAGGCTCTTGGGTAACAAGACCTAATTGACTGCGAATACTATCAGCATTAAGGTCACAATAATTTACTCCATCAAGATAAATATCACCCGAAGTTGGTTCATAAAATTTTAAAAGTAAAGAAAATATAGTGCTCTTTCCGCCACCAGATGGACCAACAATCGCCACAGTTTCCCCAGGGTGCACACTAAAAGTAAGTTGCTTAAGAACATTAAAATCCGGTCGAGAATGGTAAGCAAAACCAACCTGGTGAACGGCCAAAATTCCATGGTTTTTAGCCAGCTTTGTTTTGGTTTGCGCAATGGATGGTGGCGAAATATTCATAATCTCTAATATGCGGTCACCAGCGCCTGCAGCACGGTAGAAATCAGCAAATATAGCGGAGAACGAGCCCAAGGAACCACAAACCACTACCGCGTAAAATAAAAAGCCAAGCAAGTCACCTTTAGTTAAGGATCCGCTTGATACCATTTGTTCGCCTAAATAGGCAATAACACACAATCCTGAAAAAATTAACACCATGGCAAAGCCAACCAATTTGGCACGAGCCTTAGCAGCTTTTAAAACAGAATCAACAAAGTGTGAATTGTACCCAGAAAAAGCTGCCCTATCCTGCGCTGTGTGAGAAAACAACAACACAGTTTTAATATTATTCAAAGTTTCATCAATAAATTGAGCCAAGTCAGCCAACACACCTTGAGCATAGCGACCATGCACCCTTACGTTTTTGCCAAAATAAATTACAGGAAATAGCAAGGAAGAAATTATGGCAACGCTTAAAACCAATAATTGCCAACTAGTCAGCACCATCATAAAAATTCCACCAATCACAATAAGCATATTGCGAACAATAATTCCCAAACTATTGGTAAGCACCAATTGCAACAGATTCATATCGGAAGTCAAACGTGTAACCAAATTAGATGGCTGATATTCTTCAAAAAAAGCTATAGGAAACTTTAAAATATGATCAAAAACATCATAGCGCAAACGCGCCATTAACTGCTCACCAATCCAGCTGATGTAATATGTACGCGCATAGCTAGCGACAGCCATTACTGCCACCCCAAGGCAAAGTCCTGTTAGTACTAGCGCAAAATATTGCGACCCTTTTGAAAGCAAACCAACATTAACTGCAAAAATTAAAAATTTGCCAAACCCAAGTATCAACCCAGCAGCAACTGCAAGCATTACTGCCGCAAAAACTAGAGGTTTGTAAAAATTTGGAAGATAGCCCTGAAATAAGTGCCAAAGCTTACCAAGTGGAGCCTTATCATCACTTTTAGGGGTTAAATCATCGTAAAAAGATTTTTCACGCATCAAGGTCGTTCCTTAAAATATCTTCCAAATCCCTACCCGTGCGAGTGCATATCCACTGATCATCTTGATAAACAAAATGATGCGCACCAGATAATGGAGATGAAAGCCAAATTTGATCCATAACGCCATGATAATTTAGCAAAAATTGTCCTTTTGTGTGGTTAATTAGCAAAGAACCACCTACGTAATCAGCATCATAAGAATTTTCCAAAATGTCAGATAAATCCGAAAGGTATTGTAAGGCTATGGCTTGGTGCACGGTATAATATTTTCTTAAAATTATAGCCCAATATACACGATGGTGGAGCCTAGGGGAATCGAACCCCTGACCTCTACAATGCCATTGTAGCGCTCTCCCATCTGAGCTAAGGCCCCTTTGATTTAAGTTTTAAGAGGAAAATATGCTTGTGGCAAGTCAAAAACTCTATTAACTATAAAAAAACATAATAAAAAATTATATGCAGTGGGAAGACAGCGGTATCATTTTAAGATATCGCACCTATTCTGAAAGGCAGTTGATCGCTAGTGTTTTCACACAACACCACGGTCGGGTAGATGGCATGATAATGCGCACAAAAACAGCCATGCCACAGCCAGGTGATTATGTTAATTTGCGTTGCAAAGCAAGGCTGGAACAACACATGGGAACACTACAGCTAGAAACCAAGCAAAGCCATTCAAGCTTGCAATTTTGTGAAGCAAACCGAGTCTATGCCTTAAAATCTATGCTGGAAATGTTAGTAACTTTATTGCCAGAGCATCACCCATATGAAAAATTATGGCTTTATGTAAATGAAACGATTCAATTGTTTTATAATGCAGCTGAGGCACTGAAGGCATATTGCCGATTTGAGGTTGTGTTAGTTGAGGAATTAGGGTTTGGGTTAAGCCTTAGTGTTTGCGCACTAACAGGTAGTAAAGATAACCTTTCCCATGTTTCTCCGAAAACTGGTCGAGCCGTTTGTTATGATGCGGCAAAGCCATACATTACAAAACTTTTGCAATTACCAGAATTTTTAACCAACACAAGTAGCAAAGCCACTGAAATTGATTATGTGTATGCCATGCAGCTAACCGGACATTTTTTGCTACACCATGTTAGCCATAACAGGCCATTACCAATTGCCAGAACTGAGCTTTTACAAAAATTAAAACCTAAGAACTACTAGTTTTAAAAATTAACTACTTATTCACAATACCTCCTCATATTAGGAATTAAGGACTAATTATCTTTATTTACTAAAGAGGGCTTCTGTATGAAAAAGTTACCAAAAATTACACTTATTTTTTTAATTTTTGCATTAATTAACAAAAACTTATTTGCAATGAATAAAGAACAACATTTGTTAAGTACGGAAGACCGAAGAAATGCACGTCCAGTTACAGTTGAAGTGCTTTCAAAATATCACATACATCTTACAGAAAAATTACTAAAAGATAATGATGAAGCACGCAAACACAGAGCTGTTACGGATTCACTAGTAAAAGAGCACGAATACGAAGTTACAAGCACCACACTACTTACAGAAAAAATAACCGCTCTTGAAGATAACTTAAAATCAACAAAAGAAGATTTGGCTACAGTATTATCAAAATACGACCAACAACAGGCTACTTTATTAGCATTAGCGTCTAAATATGATCAACAACAAGAAATCAATGCTACTTTACGAAAAGATTTAGCCAATCTGTCTAGTTCAAATAACAGCACACGTGTTGTTGCATTCAGCGGTTTTTTTGGATTTATAATTTATAAAATATTCATAACCCTAATTCTGGATTAGATTGTTGAATTTAATGGCAGGTTTGTTTGATTTCAAGGCATAAGCAATAAGTGTTGAAAAGATATGGATAAAGCCATTAATAAACGATCTATGTCGAGTATGAACAATCTGAAAATCTGTTTTTAA
>CANMNU010000111.1 GCA_947499175.1 Alphaproteobacteria bacterium | reverse complement strand
AACAGGCATGTTGAAAAAAATCCTCCACCATTTGGCATGTATTTATAAATATTTAAGTTTGATAGGGGTTCTTAATGCCCTTAACAATAAATCGCAACGGTACACCAGGCATGTCAAAATCATCTCTTAGGCCATTGCTAAGGTATCTAAGGTAAGAATCTGGAAGGTCTGTTGCTTTTGTTGAAAACAGAGCGAAAGTTGGTGGGCGAGTTTTAATTTGAGTTATGTACTTGATTCGAATCCGTCTTCCAGCAATTGCAGGAGTTGGGTGTTTCTCTAACATGAAAGGTAGCCATTCATTAAGCTTTGCTGTGGGAATACGATGATTCCACATGCGATAAATTTTTAGTACATTATCTAAAAGTTTAACAAGGTTATCTTTATTCAACGCTGAAATTGCTACCATTGGTACATCACGCACCTGGGCAAGTTGAAAGTTAAGTTGACTACGAATGTGTTCCATTAATTTTGGTAGATAATCAATTTTATCGACCTTATTAATTGCAATGACTAGCCCCCTGCCTTCTTCAACAATTTGCTGGGCCAGCCCCATGTCTTGTTTTTCAAGCTGTTCTTCAAGGGGGATTGTTGCATCAATAACTAACACAACCATTTCGGCAAACTGCAATGTTCTTGTGGCACTTTGTACTGCCAATTGCTCTACGGCGTCTTGCACTCTGGCTTTACGGCGAATTCCGGCGGTATCAATTAATTCAAAAAGTTGCCCATGATGTTTCCATATTAGGCTAACTGAATCACGTGTGACGCCTGGCATATCAGCTGTGAGCAAGCGTTCTTGACCAATTAAGGCATTAATTAACGTCGATTTTCCAACATTAGGCCTTCCCATAATTGCTAGCTTTAAAGGTCTTTCAGTTGAGGCTATTTCTTCTTCGGTATCTAGATGGGGATGAATTGCTTGGTATAGCGCATCCATACCTAGATTATGTTCAGCAGAAATGCTAATGATGGTTTGAAATCCTAGTGAAAAAACATCATATTCAGTGCTTTTTGATTTTTTACTATCACATTTGTTAACGAGCACAATAATATTTTTATTTTTTTTGTGCAAAAAGTTAGCAATATGTTGATCAAACGGAGTTATTCCCACAATACCATCAATGACAAAGGCGACCATATCGGCGGCTTCAATTGCTGCTTCACTTTGCAATTGCATATTTTTAGCAAGCTCTGGGTGGTTAGCAGCGGTTGCAGGGTCAGCCAATCCAGGTGAATCAAGCACACAAAAAGGCATGTCCCCATAGTAAGCTTGGGCTTCTTGAAAATCTCGGGTAACCCCAGGACGTTCATGAACAATGGCTAATTTTCTACCGATTAAACGGTTGAATAAGCTAGATTTGCCCACATTAGGACGGCCTATTAGGGCAAGTGTGAACATAAATTTTTATCGCCAAGCTTGTAATGTGCCTGAATCGGTAAGGATAAAGACGGTTTTATCGGCAGCTATTGGTGATAACTGACATGGTGATCCCAGGTCAATTGTTTTTGCAATTTTACCATCAGTTACATCAATCATTGCCATTTGCCCACTAGTACTTACCATAACAAGCTGGTTGTTGACCACAATTGGCCCAGCCCACGTTATGACATCTTCACTTTCACGTTTACGTGGTAACGGAACAGCCCAGCGTACTTGACCAGTGGATTTTAACATGCACACTAAGTCGTCGTTTGTAGTGACTAGAAAAATAAAATTACCTGCCAGAGCAGGCGTGCGTAAGGCACCAATTTCACTGGTCCAATGTTTTTTACCGCTAAGTACATCATATGAACCAACTCTTCCACCATGACTTGCTAGATAAACAGTGTTATTTTCAATAATTGGACGAGCGCGAATATGGGCAATGCTTGAAACTGTATCAATACGTAAAGCTGGTGTCATGGTATCTGACCACAATAACCTGCCACCTTCTGGACTTAGGCTGTATATTTCACCAGAAGTAAGGGCTACCATTACAGCTTGTGAACTGGCCGCAGGGGCGCTTCCACCAAGTAATGAACATGGCTCAATAATCCCTGCATAATCCCATAATTCTTCCCCAGACTTTGCATCTAAAGCAAAAATTTCGTTGTTAACATTTACCACATAAACGCGCCATAAAAATACAGTTGGTGCCGCACGAATTGGTGTTTCAAGTGGTTTATTCCAAATGGCTTTACCTGATTTTGCATCAACACATATAACTTCACCAAACGAGGTGGTAATGAATAGTGCATCATCAACAGCAGCGAAACCTCCACCCATAGTGTTGCTATGTCCCTCTTGTGGTGAGGTATTTATTTCCCAAACAAGAGTACCATCATAGGTTTTTCTGGCTTGAACATTACCATGTATATCCATGGTGTAAATTAAACCGTTATTAACTACTGGATGGGTAATTAGTCGATTGTCCGTATCAGCTCCATCTCCAATTCTTTGCTCCCAGACTTTATTAAGATCATTGCCTACCAAAACAGGCGGGACCATATGGCTTGGAGTTCCTCCAACATGGTTCCAGTTCTTCAGGTCTTGTGCAGGTGGTACAAAAACTTCCATATGTGCAAGTGATTCATCAGGTTTTAGGGAATCTCCCACAATAATAAAAGGTTCACGGTTGCCTTTTAATTTTTCCTTATTTTCACTACAGCCGGCTAGGGCTAGTATGGCTATGGAAGCAGCAATAAACGATAATTTTTTCATTAATTAACCTTGATTTGCTAATTGACTTGCCAAATTTTGCGTTATCATTTGTGCACGCAAACGCAAGTCTTTTGGAGTTTTTTCATCCTGAGCAATTTTTGTAAAAATTTCAGTTGCTTTTGGAAAGTTTTTTTGGCGGAGTTCGATCATGCCATGTAATTCTAATGCTAAATGGCGATATGGAGCATCATTTTTTTCACAAGAGCTTAGCATTTTAAGTAATGTTTCAAGTTCTGTGGCTGATTCATCTTTTAAAAGATCCAAACGTAGGCCGACAAGTAAAACTGTTGCTAGTTCAAGTAAAAAATGCTCATTGCTACGGTCATCAATAATTTCTTGGTAAATTTTTTCAGCGCGTGCCAAGTCCTGGTGACCAGTAGGTTGGCGTAAAATTGTTGCCATACTGAATTTTGCAAGGGTGCTGTAAGTTCTGTGTGAAGTTTTTGAAATATTTTCCATGGCAGCTAATGCATCGCCACTACTCTTACTGAACATTAAAGTTTGAGCATTTAAAAATTGCTGAGAAATGATGTCACGCTGTTTTGTTTGATACTGCTGCCACCAGTTAAAAGCACCAGATAGGCAAATTAACACAACAAAACCTATAGTTATGTTTTTGCCGTACTTTTTCCAAAGTTTTTCAAATTTTTCTTGACGAAGGTCACTTTCCACTTCATTTATAAACTGTTCGAAATTATTTGACATAAAATTTGATTTTGATCTTAAAATTTACACATAATTGCACTATATACTGTATTGAGGTAACAGCAAATAGCTGAAGTGAATGACGATACTTACAATTTTAATAGCACCTAACCCAATTTTGCGAAAAAAGGCTCAACCTGTTGCAATGATTGATGAGTCTATAAAAAAATTACTTAAAGACATGGAAGAAACAATGCATGCGGAAAATGGTATAGGGCTTGCTGCTCCGCAAATTGGTGTTTCTAAGCAAGTTTTGGTTATGAATGTACCTGCTAATGTTGATGTTGATGGTGAATTGATTGAAGGTCTTTCTGCTGGCCCTGATTTATTTTTTATGATAAATCCTGAAATTATTAATAAAAGTGATGAATTTGCAACATGTCAAGAAGGTTGCCTTTCCGTTCCAAAGCAATATGCAGAAATAACACGTCCAGCCACGGTTTGGGTACGTTATATAGATGAAAATGGAGAAATTTTGGAGCATGAATTTAATTATTTACAATCTGCTTGTGTGCAGCATGAAATAGATCATTTAAATGGCAAGCTTTTTGTGGATTACCTGTCAACTATGAAGCGTGACATGTTGATTCGCAAAGCACAGAAGGTTCTCCATCAGCTATAACTAAGTATTTTGATGAAATTACTAAGTTGGGTTTGTATCCATCATTTAATCAAATTAACTTCGATCTAATAAATATAATTGATTATATGTTGTTAACGTTTTTTTTACTTCCTAGTGGCACGATAGTATCAGGTAAGGAATGTAATGAATATGTTTTGTATATGACCTGGATTTTTATGATTAGTTTATTCCTAACTTCACTTACTAACCCCAATTCTGGATTAGAAGTGAGTATTTGCGAGAGTTAGAAGGCAGTTTTAGCTAAGATTAGCTATTGATTTAATAAACGGCCTTCCATGAAGAAAGATATC
>CANMNU010000110.1 GCA_947499175.1 Alphaproteobacteria bacterium | reverse complement strand
ACAACCTTGTGTGGCCCAGGTTCTGCGTGAATGATTTGTGGGGTATCTGACGAAGGGGCTTTTGCCCACTTATAGGCAAACCACGAAAAAGCAGCAATTAACGCAACGCCTGCGATAGCTACTAAAAGCTTTATAGGTGAATTTGCAGTCTCATTTTCGCTATCATCAAACCTTGATAATGATTGCGGTTCATTCCAAAAAGCCATTGGATTTTGGGTGTTTTGATTTCCAGGATTATGTTGAGGCTCATCAGGAACAAAAGATTGTGGTGACATGTTCTGTTGTGGCGCATGTCCTTGACTAGAAAACCCTTGATAACCTTGGTTTTGAATACCATGTTGAGGGTATCCTGGTGCTTGAAAATTATTTCCCAGATAATTTGCACGTTGAGCATTTAGCTGAGAAGCTTGCACAGGGTGCAAATAAGCCTCTTGCTGTGGCATTTGACCTTGGTTTGGGGCATGCATTTGTGGGGTTGGTCCAAAACCATAGCCTTGTGGTTGATTCATTAGAGGTTGTGGCTGTTGCTGCCCATAAAAATTTCCTGGGTTATTTTGCATAAATGGTTGCTGTGGCATTTGGCCAAGTGCATTATTGAACCTTGGGTCATAATTTTGCCCAGGTTGTACCATTTGTGGGTAAACACTATGGTCAACAAAAGGTTGTTGTTGCTGGGTGTTTTGAAAAAACGGTTCTTGTTGTGGTGATTGTTCATGTACGTCACCACGACGCCTAAATTGAAATGACACGAAACAGCTCTCCTGTAATATTCAGGCAAAATTAACTACTTACTGTAAAGATAGTATGTTCTTTGCCAAATTGCAAAAGTGAAGCGTAAAAAATTAGCAGAATTTGTAAACATTTTGGTTAATAATAGTCATTAAGTTCTGAGAAATGTTATTATCTAGTATTGTTATTTAACATTAATAAATTGTTAACAATTTAAATATATTGTATAATTGTAATCAATTTTTTATAGGTGAATAACTATGAAGTATAATAGTAGTAAAAAACTTCTAATTCTGCTTGCGTGCGGAATTAGTATTGAGTGTAGTGCCGCAGAGGGATTGCTTGATTTAGATAAAGATGAAAACCGCTCTGGTTTTGAAAATAAAATACCCCCCCCAGTAACTAAAGAACAAAATGAAGAGTCTTTAGGGTATGCAAAAACGTTTCTTAAATGGTCAATAAAAAAAATTGGAGAAGCTTATATTAATTATTCAAGGAGTTTACCTGCCTTAGTTTTTTCTAATAATCCACAAAAAGCAGAACTTGTGCTTTGGAATGACATATGGTCTGTTGTGAAAGTTCCTCCATCTTTAAATGATGATTTTTCACGATATCGTTCCCCTCCTTATACACCACTTGCTGTACAAGCATGGAAAAGTTATGTGGATAAACTTTTTAGCACTCACCCTGAGAAAGTTTTTTTGCCAACAGATGAACAAATTAAGCTAGTCATGCATTATTCTACACTTGGGTTTTACACTAGTGAGGCGGGTGGCAAGCGAATTCTAGATATGAGTTTACTTAATCACCAAAAGCTTTTTTATGGCCACTATAATATTACCCAAGTAGAATATGACACAAAAAAGGATGAGCTTAATTTTATTTCTAAGTTTGGGCAAAGGTATACTCCACAAGATAAAAATATGTATGATTTAGCTAAGTTTGATTTTATATGTAGTTCAGCTGCTTTTATTCCATCTGTTGGTCACTCTTGGGTACATTTTCATTTTCCAGATATAGTTTCTGCATTGGTACATAACATGCCAGAAAAAGAAAGCCCGCTTTATAAACTATTAGACCCACATGTGAGGTTTACGACTGCACTAGATGACTCTGTTTTAAGGTCAATGCCTATTCCTGATAATAACTCTGATAATTTTCGTGGCAAGTATTTGTCACCTACGTCTCCGTTTCCTATAACGCTTGATAATTTTCTTTTTAGCAATTCACGTAGAGTTGTAGATTTTTATAAAGAAGGTGGTGAATTTCATTGCCCACCTAAATTTCCAGATGTGCCATATTGTAACATTTTAATGGAATATTACGGGGTAATTCGTGAATTTATAGATGATATAAAATATTATTTAGAGCCTGAATTGGGAACTAAACATTCACCTGGTTTTTTCATTAAAGAGATGAGCCATTATTTGCCTCAGGTTGCTAAATTTGAACCTGTAGATGTTGTTGCAACATTTATTTGGCAAGCTGCAATTGTTCATTCAACAGATCATCATTCAATGTACAAAGGTTACAGAAATACGCCTAAAGGTTGTGATGATGGACTAACAGCTTTAGTTAGTGGACCTGTTTCCCCGACAGTTATTACTAAAGATTTGCGTGAATGTAATGCAACAACAAAAATAGAAGACATAGCCGACCAACTTTACTTAGATCGATTTAGAAACTTTATAGATTTATTTGTTAAATATATTCCTGATGAATTAGGATTAACCATGGATCGTATCAATTATAATTTTGGCATAAAAGAGCTTGATGACAAAGCGGCGAGTTTCCAGAAAAAACTTTTAGCAAAAGAGAATGAGCTTAAAAAACGTAAAAATATATTTGGTGGAAAAAGCAGTTTACTGTGTCCACTACATGAAATGCCTCAAAGTATTTGTTTTTAAGGAACTGAGTTATAAAAGGGGCGGTTAAATGCCGCCTCTTTACGTATTAATAATAGTCATTAAGTTCTGTGAAATGTTGTTGTTCTTCGCTGTATACTTTAATGGTTCCCGTTGGTAGGTCAAAATTCCAGGCATGTAGCGATAATTTGCCAGATGCAATTTTTTGACTAACCCACGGGAATGTTTGCAAATTTTTTAAGGAATTAATTAAAGAATATTGCCCGCATAATTCACTTAGCTTTTCCGTTGGTAAATCTGGTGCTTCGCATAGGGCGGCATCGTAGGCTGGTTTAGCAAGTTCCATCCATTTAGCAATAAAACTATTTTGCTGGTGTTTTTGGCAAGATCCTTTAAGAGAATTATCTTTAACAAGGCTTATAATGCCGCCGCATTGGGTATGGCCAAAAATAATAATGTGCTTGATCTTTAAATTGCAAACGCCAAATTCAAGGGCGGCACTGGTACCATGGTAACCATTATCTTTTTCAAAAGGTGGAATAATATTGGCGACATTGCGAATAACGAAAAGATCACCTGGTTTACAGTTGGTAACGATTGCCGGGTCAACCCTAGAGTCTGAACATGCAACTACTAATATTTTTGGCTTTTGGCCGTGTAGGGTTAGGTCTTTAAATACTTGTTTTTTTTCTTCGAAGTATTTTTGGCGAAATTGTTTATAGCCTTGAATCAGGGTTTTGATTTCAGTTGCCATGAAAAATTGAGCTCCTAGAATTTGTTTTGTAGCGTTTGTTTTGAAAAAAAATTTTTAAAAGTTTAGCGCATTGGCTTTCGTGAACTCCTCCAATAATTTGGGGGCAAAAATGTGAGTGTTCAAAAATTTTTGGACCATGTTCAACGCCACCACTTTTGGGATCATAGGCGCCAAAGACAATTTTGCCAACCCTTGATTGGGCAATTGCTGCTGCACACATAGGGCAGGGTTCAAGGGTTACATAAAGGGTGCATTCGTTTAAATACATGGACTGTAAATGTTGAATTCCTTGGTGGATAGCTAGCATTTCCGCGTGATATAAGGAATTATGGTTGGTTTCACAAGCATTATGGGCTTGGGCAATAATGTGGTTGTTTTTTACCAAAACTGCACCAACTGGGACTTCATTACGATCTTGCGCTATTTTCGCAAGTCTTATGGCATGTAGCATATAATCCATAACTGCCGTCCCTATTACAATTTTTGAAAATAATATCATTAAAATGCGTTTAACCATAGGGTGGGAATTAGGAAATTTGCAGCGTTAACACTTTATTAACTTATCCCCAGTATCTGTTGATAAGTCTTTGGATAAATCCGGGATAATGAGCTCAGATTGAGGCTATCCATGAGTTCTATTCCCTATGCTCAAAAAACAGGCAGAGTCGTGTATCCCTTTCAAATAGCCAATTTTGAATGAAGTTGCTTAAAAATTTTATTTAATTTTTTAAAAATTACCAAAAAGTTTAGGGATCTAAAAAAATGTGGATAAGTGTGTGTCAATCCTAAAAAATACCATTGACAGCATTTTTTTCAGGAATCCATTGTGTCTATAAATTAATATGCTTTTAAAATTGCAATGGTGCTATTCACTTGCTGCAAACTGTCTCACTAACTGTAATATACAAACAAACCAAAAGTGATAATGCCATACCGCATAATGTTGTGTATGTAATATGCTCCATAAGAAAAAGTGCACCTGCTAGAGCAGTAGTTATGGGCTCAAAAATTTGTAAAATA
>CANMNU010000109.1 GCA_947499175.1 Alphaproteobacteria bacterium | reverse complement strand
TCAGTTAAAGTTGTAACTTCTGTTGAAGAAAAATGGCAGGCCTTTATGCAAAGTAGTATAGCTTTGGCTGTCAGTGGCACAGTTAGTCTGGAATTAGCTTACGTTGGGGTACCGCAAGTGGTTGCCTACAAAGTTTCAAGGATAACTTATTGGTTGGCAAAGTGTTTAGTTAAAGTTAAATATGCGAGTCTGGTGAATATTTTAAATAAACAAATGGTTGTGCCAGAATGTTTGCAAAACCATTGTGATCCTGAAAATTTGACACTTCAGCTTGAAAGTATTTTAAGTAACAGTAACTGTCAAAAACAGACCCGTAAATTATACAATCAAGCTATAAGTATGCTAATTTCACAAAGCGGCAGCGCAAGCGATATTTCAGCAAATATTGTTAATAATTTAATTTCAAAGTGACTCTACTACGCTGCTAATTGTGAAACTAGGGCGTTATATTCCATAACATCGTCAATTAATCCAAGTGTCGTTAAAGTCGGCTTTTGCGATAATATTTTTTCACATGCCAATTGCACGCTTTGTACGGTTACATTGTTAATTTTTGTAAGTACTTCTTCCATTGGAATAGGGCGGTTAAACATATGCATATGTTTTGCTAAGCGTTCGCAGCGGTTTGAGGTTCCTTCAAGGCCCATTAGCAACCCAGCTTGCATTTGATTTTTAGACCGATTAACTTCTTCTTCGGTAATTGAATTGACAGCTTTCTTTAGTTCCGCGCAAACAACTGGTAAAAGCTCAGCAACTTCTTTGGGTCCAGTTCCGGCATATATCGTCAACATTCCAGCATCACTATAGCTATATTGATCTGCTGAAATTGTATAAACTAACCCACGTTTTTCACGAATTTCATGAAACAATCGTGAAGCCATACCACCGCCTAAAATTGATGCTAAAATCATGTAGTCATAATAAGTTGGGTCAAACAAGTTAACTGTTGGTAAGCCAAGTACTACGTGCACCTGTTCAAGCTCTTTTGTTTCACGTCGGTCACCGCCAACATATTTTGCAGGTTTTGGTGTTTGATCACCCTTGTCTTCAAGTTTTGTGAAATATTTTTCAACTAAACCACATAGTTGATCATGATCAATATTACCAGAGGCAGCAAACACCATATTTTTAACGCCATAATGACGATCCATATAGGCTTTTACGGCTTCAGGTGTTAGTGAACGAATAATTTCTTCTGTTCCTAAGGTTGCCCAACCCATTGGGTGGTCACCAAAGCAACTTTCTTGAAAATAATCAAAAACCACATCATCAGGTGTGTCATTAGACCGGCCAATTTCTTGGATAATTACCCCTTGTTCGCGGGTAAATTCGGTTGCATCAAATGTGGAATTTTGCAAAATATCTGCCAAAATATCTACAGCAAGGTCAGCATCTTTACGCAACACTCGTACGTAGTAAGCTGTCATTTCACGTGATGTGTAAGCATTCATGTAGCCGCCAACATCTTCAATTGCCTTGGAAATATCTAGGGCGCTACGCGTTGTTGTTCCCTTAAATGCCATGTGTTCTAACATATGGGCTATGCCATTTTCAGATTTTTTTTCATGACGAGTGCCAATGTTTAACCATACCCCTAAGGCAATTGTTTCAACGTGATCAAAGCTATCACTTGCAACCCTAAGGCCGTTAGCAAGAGTTGTGGTTTTTATCATATATATCCTATACTTTTTGTGGTTTGCTGGTGGATTCGTTCATCTGTGTAGAGTTCAATTGCCCAACCGGTCATGCACACAATGTCAATTGTTACATTTAGCTTGGTTTCACTAGCATAACGCTTGTGGTATTCGGCTTCAACTACCTTTAAAAATTCTTTAGAAAGTCTGGTTGTTGATCGTTCGTGTAAAATATTGCCCCCCATGGCTTTTAAGCTATTTAAAATCTCCGATAAGCTTTGCACTTGAAATAACTGGTGAGTACGATCTGCTGTGGGTGAATGGAAGTCTGCGCGTTGCATAAGCATGCCTGCGTCTTTAGTTGCGATGGTTGGTGCAAAACGTAGTGTATGTGGAGTATTTAATTTTTCTTCGGCGCTTAAAAAACAATCTTTTAACTCAATTAAGCTATTTTCACCAAAAAATGCCGCCATAAAAACTCCACCTGGCTTTAAGGCTGCGTACCATTGCTTTAAAACACCAGGAATATCATTGGTGAACATTATTGGCCCGGCGCTTAGGGCTAAATCAAGGCTTTGGTTTTTAAATGGAATAACTTCGGGGTCAATTTCAATGTTGAAGTCTTGGCTGAGGTCTTGCACCTGACATGTGCTAAAATTGTGGAAAACTTTTACGGGGAATTTTCTTGAAAATAGTTCTATGCGGCTTTGTAAGGCTTGCTCTAGCAAAGTTTGTAGCTTCATTACAGTTGCATGATTTTTGCTTAAGCGTGATTTGAAACGAGGGTAGTCAAAAAGCTGTGGGACTTTATGCAATTCCAATTTTGATCATTTCTCGATTTTTTTTAGTAAAATAGCTATAGAAAGCTGGTATCACAAAAAGGGTAAACAGGGTGCCAATTGTCATGCCGCCAACAATTACCCAACCAAGTTGCCTGCGACTTTCAGCCCCAGCTCCACCAGCTAATGCCAGCGGTAGGGCGCCTAAAACCATTGCAAATGTTGTCATTAAAATTGGTCGCAAGCGAACTTTACATGCTTGAATAATGGCATCTTCAATTTTAGTACCTGATTCGTCACGCATTTGGTTAGCAAACGTTACCATTAAAATTCCATGCTTGGTAATTAACCCAATTAGGGTAATTAAACCAATGTTGGAATATAGGTTTATACTGCCATTGCCCAAAAATGCCAATGTTATTACAGCACCAGTTAATGATAGTGGAACACTTAGCATAATAATAAATGGGTCGCGCCAGCTTTCAAATTGTGCCGCCATAATTAGGTAAATAAACGCGATTGCTAAAGCAAAGACTAGCTGAACCATTGGTCCTTCATTTAAAAAGCGTTTTGCTTCATTCATAAAATCAATGCGGTAATCTGTGCCGCTTAATTCTTTTGCTATTTCATCAACGGTTTTAATGCCGTCTTTCATACTATATTCTGGCTTTAATACGCCTGATAACAATACTGAACGGGCACGATTGGTACGACGAATTTCAACAGGGCCAGCTCTAGAATTTACGACAACAAGTTCTGATAATGGTACCAATGTTCCATCGCGATCTCCGGCTTTTACGAAAAGATTAGTAATATCTTCAGGGCTTTGACGCGCTGCATTTTCGACCTGAACCCTAACATCAAAAGCCTTAGAATCTTTTTTAAAGGTATTAGCCTTACGTCCGCGAATTAGGGTTTCAATTGTATCAGCAATATCACCAGGTTCAATTTGCAACGATGATAATTTGTCACGAATTACGGTTACAGTATAGTCGGCAACGTCTCCACGAATATCGCTAAACACAGCTTGGAAGTGTCCAGAACCATGTAATTCACCCAAAAGATTTGATGTCATATCTTGAAGTTCACGGATTGATTTGTTGGCTCTAATTACAAAGTCAACCAT
This sequence comes from Alphaproteobacteria bacterium, assembly GCA_947499175.1. Taxonomy (GTDB): domain Bacteria; phylum Pseudomonadota; class Alphaproteobacteria; order Paracaedibacterales; family CAITNM01; genus CAITNM01. Next base: position 857 of record CANMNU010000109.1, on the reverse strand, counting down.
ACGACCACTGTCACCACCACTAGCGCCTGTGTCAACTTTAGCCTCAACACCTGTAATTTCTGCTAAATAACCGCGTAGTTCTGTTGCTATGTCTTCTGTACTGCGTTCTCTTTCAGATTTAGATTTCAACTGAATTGAACCTTCAAACGTTGGGTTAGTAATGTTGATAACTCGTCTTTCAACTTCAGGAATTTTTTGAATTGCTTGATCCAGCATTTCGACGTAACGTTCGGTATAGCCCATTGTTGAGCTTTGAGGAGCTTGTCCATCAATTCTAATAGAACCTTGGTCTTCGTAAGGTGTTGTTTCCGCCGGTAAGTACTGATGTACTATGTATCCTAAACAAGCGATGCCAATTGCTATTAAAACAGTAATTAACCGTTTTGGCATAATTTTTTTCAAAATGGTTTCGTAACTTATTTCTAGATTTGTCATCCAAACTTGTGATGTGCAAAAACTTTTAATTCTTCCAAATAGACTAAAATCATTAACATCTTTTTTTGTTTTGTGGTCATCATCACCCAACATGCGAGCACACATCATTGGTGAAAGGGTAAGAGCTGCAAATCCTGATAATAATACTGCAGCAGCTAGGGTAATAGAAAATTCTGTTAAAAACTTACCTATGCGACCTTTGGCCAAAGAAATTGGCGCATACACAGCTACTAAAGTAAGGGTCATTGCCACAATTGCAAAACTGATTTCTTTTATGCCCTTATACGCAGCTTCAAACGGCTTCATGCCGGATTCTCGGTTGCGGTGCACATTTTCTAACACAACTATGGCATCATCTACCACTAAGCCAATTGCTAAAACCATGGCCATTAAAGTAAGTGACTTGATACTGAAATTCAGTA
>CANMNU010000108.1 GCA_947499175.1 Alphaproteobacteria bacterium | reverse complement strand
TCTAACTCTCGCAAATACTCACTTCTAATCCAGAATTGGGGTTTAAAGAACGTAACCCAGTCCAACCTCTCCTGGTTATCTAACGTTTTCGGTGCATTCATCAAAGAATATTGTATGAGTTCAATCCCATCTATATATTGGGATGGGATATGCAATTGTTCTTGAACTTTATAGTGACGTACAAATTGTGTGGGAGTATCTATCCAATGCGCTTTACTTTCTTTACCTCCCCCTAAAATATTAATACCAATAACTTTTCTTATGTGTTTCCATTCCCCTCCTTTAAACAACTGATTACCGTAAAACGCTGCAACATAGGCCAAAGCCCTTCTATCCCAATAATTCTCAGGAAAGACCTGCATCTCGACCAATGCATATCCATCATTTTCCAACTGGCATACAAAATCCATCGTACCGTCATATTTTGCTCGCGGAAACGATCGTTTTATCTCATCAAATCTACTTACCATTTCATGCAAAAACACAGTAGCCTTATCGTCCCTACCTAAGTTTTGAGTTACAGGATCTCTTCTGCCCACTTCAAAGCTTGATACAGGCGTTAAGTTTTTAACAACACTTTCTGTATCCTTACTATGCAAAAAAGTTCGAAGCAATTGTAGGCTTTGCAAGGGATTCATGTGATCATCTAATCGTTCTGATGAAACAATTGGTAAATTAGGAATAAACGCATGAAAAAAAGAAGGACGTATCTTATCATCACTTAAGACATACTTAAACAAAGCATCATAGGTTGTAACACCATACACCTGTGTATGGCTGATGTTAGAAGAATAAAACCTACGCTGCAAAAGCATTTGGTTAGATGCTATTATCCGGCTTGCTACACGTTTTACCGTCAATTCTGATAATAGCGAACCACAAGCTGCCTGGGATTGCCCTATATTCACTACAGCAATACTGACGCCACACACAATATACAACAAAAATGATTTAACTGATCGCATAACACACCTCTCAACCCGAATCTCTTCCAAGTAACCGCAACTCAAACTTACATGTTACATTGGACAAAACTTTACTACTTGAGGTGAAGATAGCGGATATTTAGAGAGAAAAATTTATAATTTTTCCCAAAAAATCAAGTGTTCGATAAAATATAACCAAAACTATCAATCCTAATATTAAACAAACTTACTTTTATCTATATCAATTGCTATTTTCGTAACGTTGTCCGCGGCAATACCCTTTAAAGCCAGGTTTTTAATTATTTTTTACAGTTTCAAATCGTTTTATAAATTGAGAACTTCGTAACTTAGGCGTAAGATTACTCAAATTTATATCTATAAAATTTATGGAATCAAATATACGGCGTAGTTTATGTGACTTAATGTTGCCAGGCACCACTTTAAATGCTTTAAGTCTTTTGGAGTATGTTAAAATTGATACCACCAAAGCATTTTTGCTATTTCGTATGCCAGATAACTTTGCAACGGTTGATCCTGCTTGGGAACTGGCAATTAAAAGTGTTTGTGAAAAGGTCTGTAATGTACCTATTTTAATTACATTTAACCGTCATAACCAAATACCAACCCAAACAACTTCTGGAATTAATGGTGTACACTATGTAATAGCGGTTGCATCTGGCAAAGGTGGTGTTGGCAAATCGTCTATATGTTTAAATTTAGCACTAGCTTTGCAAAACCAAGGTTTAAATGTTGGTGTGCTTGATGCTGATATTTACGGGCCATCTCTTCCAACCATGACTGGCATTTTTGAAAAGCCAGTAGCAACTACTTCAAAGAAATTAATTCCGCACCAAAAATTTGGACTAAAATTAATGTCTATGGGCTTTATGGTGCCAAAAGATGCTGCAGTTATATGGCGTGGATTAATGGTGCAAAGTGCAATTGGCCAAATGCTTGGCGACGTAATTTGGAATGAAGACAACATACCGCTAGATATATTGCTTATTGATTTACCGGCAGGAACCGGTGATGCACAATTAACCATTGCCCAAAAAGCTAACCTTTCTGGCGCTGTAGTCGTTGCAACTTCACAAGAACTTGCACTAATTGATGCCCGCAGAGCTATTAAAATGTTTGAAAAGGTAAGTATTCCAGTGCTTGGTCTAATAGAAAATATGAGCGATTTCATGTGTCCCAATTGCAAGACAATTTCTCATATTTTTCCAGAAAAAGGGGTTACCACGGAATGCACTAAACAAAAATTACCGTTGCTTGGTGTGTTTCCTTTAGATATAGCCTTTCGAGAATCAGCAGACTCAGGAAGGCCATTTTTTGCGCAATACCCTAGCCACCCAATTAGTAAAATTTTCAATTCTATGGCTGTTATCATAAAGGATAAATTGCATGCCTAAATATTTAGTAAAAAGCAAAGTACCTTATGCGGTTTTAGATAAATTTCAACAAGCTTTAGAAGACATTTGTGAAAGTATTATTGTTTTTGAAGACGAAACATCCCCCTTATCAACAGCAATGGATGAAAACGGTTTTCCTATAGCCAGCATCTTTCAAGTTGATATGCTTTGTGATGATGTTGATGTGGAAATCTGCAAAACTCATGCGGAATCAGCTGCGGCCATTTTAGGGGTAAATGCAGTGGTTGTTGTAGAAGAAGTTGAAAATACTAATTGGTTATTAGCATGCCATAAGGGTCAGCCTGAAGTCAGAATTCATCCATTTCTTATACATAGCTCGTTAGCTAACCTTAGTCTTAAACCTTCAGAAATTTCACTAAAAATTGATGCGGCAACTGCGTTTGGTAGTGGTGAACATCCAACTACTCAAGGTTGCCTTAAATTATTTACCGCATTGGCTAAAAAACAGCAATTTACTAATGTGCTTGATATGGGATGTGGTAGTGGAATTTTAAGTATTGCTGCTAAAAAATTACAGCCAACTATGTGTGTTACAGGCGTTGACATTGAGGAAGAAGCGGTAAGACGCACCCGTTTGAATACTAAAATGAATGCCTGTGAGCGTAACTATGAAGTAATCTGTTCTGTAGGTTTTCAAAAACCCACCACCCAAAAAATTTATGACTTATGCTTTGCTAATATTTTAGCAAAACCTTTAATGCGATTAGCTCCATATATGCAACGCTATATTAAACTTAATGGCTACATTATTATTTCTGGTTTGCTTGATAAACAAGCCACAATGGTAATGCAAGCGTACAAGCAATGTGGCTTTGTTATGAATGATAAGATCAGCATTCAAGGGTGGCAAAGCATTGTACTTCAAAAAATTTTTTAAATTTTATTTAAAATGCTGAATATTGGCAACTTGCCAGTACCAGGAACTAGGGTGCGACTCATGATCAATTCCTGCAATAATTAAGTGTTCCCTGGGTCGTGTTAAGCCAACATAAAATAAACGATTATGCTCATGCTCAAGTGATTGTTGTTGGTGACTTTTTAAGGATGCAGTCAAAATTGTATCTGCAGTTTTGGGCGGTTTTAAAAACCAAAATTTAGCAACAGGGTCATACAAAATAATATCCTGTTTAAGGCTTGGTTCATCGCCATTATCAAGAATTACAACAATTGGTGATTCAAGGCCTTTTGCGCCATGTACGGTGGAAATTTTTATGCCATTTTGCGCAGAAATAGCCGGAGAATAAATAGGTAAAAAACTGTAAAGATGATTTACTAATTCTCTAATTCCTAAATTTAGCAAATTAAAACGCTTAAACACTTCTTCCATAAATAAATTTAAGAATTCGTCTTGAATATTAAGAGTTTCATAGGCGATTTGGAAATAGCTGTATGCTGATACGGGCGTACTTTGTAATAATTGATAAAGTAAATTCGTGTGACTGGGGTACTGTTTTTGCACTTGGGTCCACAAGTTACCATCTCGACCATGGCAAAGATTGAATAAATTATCTTCATTAATGACACCAACAGTTTGCAGCCACGAACTTTTTAATAAACCAGCAAGATTTAAATCATTGAGTGGCATTAGCATAAATTCAACAATGCTTAATAAATCTTGCACTAAAATGGACTGCATTAAATTTTTAGGGTCAAATGCCGTGTAGGAGATATTTCGTTGGTTACATAAAGTGGTTATTTGTTTCATTAAACTGCCACGCTTACGCATTAGAATCATTACATCATTCCAAGTGGAATTGCGCTTTTCGCATTCAAGATATAGCCCATTAGTAATGTGCTGTTGCAAATGATCAATGACTTGAATGCCGAGTAACTGTTCATCTTCCAGCTCTGCTATGTAATTTTCGAAAGTTGGCCAGTCATTAGTTGCAATTTTTTCGGCTTTAACCAATGGCAAGACTTCAATACCGCCGGTAAAATTGTGCCAAGACAGATGTTCTGAAACATTTTCACCAAGGCCCTTAGAATTTTTTTCAAAAATATTATCAACCAGCTCTAAAATTTTCTTAGCGCTGCGGAAATTGGTGGTTAAATCCAGCTCATGCCAAGGTTTGCAAATAGTTTTAAATTTTTGTCGCATTTGTTCATACATGAGAATG
>CANMNU010000107.1 GCA_947499175.1 Alphaproteobacteria bacterium | reverse complement strand
GGGTTACTTAGGGAATCAAAATTAAGCGAATGATCTTCTGACGGAACGCTTTCTAAGCGGTCTCCCCCGTAAAGCGTTACCATGTTTTCGTAACCTTCGCGCAATAATTTTACTGGAATTTGCTCAATCGGTGGGTAGTTTAAAATTTTTAAGGCCTCAAGAAAGTTTTTTGTTTGTTCGGTTAACATGGAACTTAAGCCTTTTTAACGATTGAACCCATTATATATTGCATTTGAAATGCTTGAAACCAGAATTATTTTAAACATCATACCATTGTTAGCATTACCCAAACGGGGCATAATGAACAAAATTTTTCAAATTAAAGGCTTATACCTATGGCACTAATTGCTGATATTAAAGCACGCGAAATTTTAGATTCCCGTGGTAACCCAACTGTTGAGGTTGATGTAATTCTTGAAAGTGGCTCTTTTGGAAGAGCTTCTGTACCAAGCGGGGCTTCTACTGGTAGTTTTGAAGCGTGTGAAATGCGTGATGGGGATCCTGAGCGTTATCTTGGCAAAGGGGTTTTAAAGGCGGTTGAGCTGGTTAATGTTGATATAGCTGATAATTTAATTGGATTTGATGCTACTGACCAATTATCAGTGGATAATGCTTTGGTAGAGCTTGATGGTAGCGAAAACAAAAGCAAGCTTGGTGCTAATGCCATATTAGGTGTTAGTTTGGCTTGCGCTAAGGCTGCTGCGGCCCATTACAACCAATCGTTGTATAGATATATTGGTGGTATGCAGAGCTTTCGTATGCCTGTGCCATTAATGAATATCATAAACGGTGGTATGCATGCTGATAATAATTTAGATATTCAAGAGTTTATGATTGTGCCCCATGGGGCTGAAACTTTTAAAGAAGCCTTGCGGATGGGGGCTGAAATTTTTCACCACCTAAAGGCTATTTTGAAAAAAGCTGGATTAGCGACATCAGTAGGGGATGAGGGCGGATTTGCGCCAAATCTTGCTAACACTAAAGCAGCGTTTGATTTAATTATGCAAGCTATTGAAGCTGCTGGTTATGTTCCCGGTGAGCAGGTGATGCTAGCGATTGATGTGGCGGCTAATGAATTATTCCAAAATGGTGAATATGTATTCAAAGGTGAGGGGCAGCGTTTTACACCTGATGCTTTGATTAAATTTTATGAGAATTTGTGTGAAAATTATCCAATTTTTTCAATTGAAGACGGTTTTGCTGAAAATGATTGGGATGCTTGGGAAGCAGCAACAGCTGACCTTTCTGGTATACAATTGGTGGGTGATGATTTGTTTGTAACGAATGCTTTGCGTTTGGCAGAAGGTATGCAGCGCGGTGCAGCTAATGCGATACTTATTAAGCCAAACCAAATTGGCACTTTAACAGAGACCCTTGCTACTATAAATTTGGCTCAAATGTCGGCTTATGGGGTGATTTTGTCGCATAGATCTGGTGAAACGGAAGATAGTATAATTGCAGATATTGCAGTTGCTACTAATGCTGGGCAAATTAAAACTGGTTCATTGTCACGTAGTGATAGATTGGCGAAATATAATCAATTATTACGTATTGAAGAAGAATTAGGGTCTAAGGCTCAATTTTTTCTATAAGTTTTAAGAGTTAAAAATGAACCAAAAATTGCGTCATATAATATTTCCAGCGGTAATAGTGGCCATGATGGTTTATTTTACCTACCATATTTTCCAAGGGCAGCGTGGCGTGCTGGCCTGGATTCGCCTAGATAAAAAGCTTAAGGAACAAGAAATTATTCTTAATACTTTGACAAAAGAAAAAGAGTACTTGGAAAAAGAGGCTTATTTGTTAAGGCCAGATAGTTTGGATATTGATTTATTGGAAGAAAAGGCTCGACAAGTGCTAAATTTTGCCCATCCTGATGAGGTTGTTGTTCAGATTAAATAGGTGAAATATTGATTTGTGCATTTTGTAAAAAAGAGCTTTCTAATATAAATATGATGCGAGAATGCTACCTGGACCATTTTAGGTTAGCAGAGTTAGAATTTAGAATAGATGTGAAGAGAAGTACTTATAGAACACAAGATTTAAGTGTATTCATTAGCTTTACTGAGGGAGTTTTTAAAGAACTGAATGGAGCATGCGATTTGCAAAAAATAGTAAATATACTTGGTTATATGGAATGCTCTAAATTATTAGAAATGTGAGTAATGAAAATAAATCCTAGGTTAGTTTTGTAAAATCTTGGCTTTTTTTCTATGATGCAGAGAAGGTAAATAAAAAAGGTTAATTAATGTCAACAAATCATAATCCATATGTAATCGTTTTAGGTAACGAAAAGGGGGGGACGGGTAAATCGACAGCGGCTATGCACGTGATAACTTCGCTTTTACGCCAAGGATACAAGGTTGGCAGTATTGATGTGGATGCTCGTCAAGGTACTTTGTCACGTTACGTGGAAAATAGGCGCGTTAGGTCTGATGCGAATCCTGAAGAGCATTTGCCTTTACCTGATCATTATCCTGTTTTTCGTTCAGAAAAAACTTTGCTTGAAGAAAGCCAGGCTGAGGATGAAGATAACCTTAAAAGTGCTATTGAAAAACTAAAAGACCATGATTACATTGTGATTGATACACCTGGTAGTGATATGTACTTGTCGCGCTTGGCCCATAGCTATGCTGATACTTTGATTACCCCCTTAAATGATAGCTTCATTGATTTGGATATGTTGGCAAGAGTTAACCCTGAAACATTAGAAATTGTGCGCCCAAGTACTTATTCTGAAATGGTTTGGGAGCAAAAAAAACAAAGGGCTATTCGTGATAGGCGCACAATTGATTGGATTGTGTTGCGGAATCGTTTAAGTTCGGTTAATTCGCGTAATAAGGAAGATATGCATAAAGTTCTTGATAACCTTTCTAAACGTATTGGTTTTCGCTTAGTTGCTGGTTTTGGTGAGCGGGTTATTTTTCGCGAATTGTTTTTAAGTGGCATTACTTTGCTTGATTTGCGAGAAACAAGAACATCAATGAGTTTATCGCATATTGCGGCACGTCAAGAGTTGAACCAATTACTCGAGATGATTAAAATTCCAAAGCAAAAAGTGACGGCTGCATAATGATTAAAACTGCTGTTTTTCCAGTTGCAGGACTTGGAAGTCGTTTTTTGCCAGCGACTAAAGCTATTCCTAAGGAAATGTTGGTGGTGATTGATAAGCCATTGATTCAATATGCGGTTGAAGAAGCTAAGGCTGCGGGTATTGAGAAGTTTATTTTTATTACCTCCCAAGGAAAAGAGGCTATTGAAGATCATTTTGATAGCCATAGCGCGTTGGAGGCCGTATTACAGGCGCGTGGTAAAATTGATGATTTGGAAAAAATTCGTTCTATCAAAATTCCTGAAGGGCAGGCTTTATTTATTAGGCAGCACGAGCCTTTGGGGTTGGGGCATGTGGTTTGGTGTGCGCGTCATTATATTCAAGAAGAAGCATTTGCTTTGTTATTGGCGGATGATCTTATTCAGGCAAAGTCACCATGCTTAAAGCAAATGGTTGAAGCCTACCATGAAGATGACGGCAATATGGTGGCTGTGGTTGATGTGCCAAAGAATGAAGTGAATCGATATGGGGTTTTGGATATTGCAAGGCAATTTGGTGCAAAAGTGGCTTCAAAAGGGGTCGTTGAAAAACCAGATCCAGCAAAGGCAACATCAACAACTGCAATAATAGGTCGTTATATTTTGCGTACTTCAATTTTTGAACCACTTGGCTTGAAAAAACAAGGTTCTGGTGGAGAAATTCAATTGACTGATGCACTGCAATCTTCTCTTTCTGCTGGTGTTTCGCTAACAGGATTTTGCTTCCAAGGAGATCGTTATGACTGCGGCACTAAAGTTGGTTGGTTGCAGGCAAATTTGGCATTAGCGGCATCTGATCCTGAGATACGTCCTTACTTAGAGTCAGTATTTGCAGTCATTAATTAAGAAAATTTCTGATTATAATTTTGGCTCAGCCGGATTATAACGACAACCATGGAGTTTTACTGTGGTCATTATATGCACTAAGCCTTACAGCTTGGCCAATTACCTCTTGTCGACGGAAATTATATCTAATTCATGGATGTTTTTGTGTCCAATTTTTTGTTAACATTGTCAGTAACCCCGAGCAAATTTGGACAATTTCAAAAACCTCTTAAACCCTTACTGAGATTGGTGGGCGCCGTAGGAATCGAACCTACGACCCGCTGATTAAGAGTTTTGAGGTCTGCTGTTTTCTCTTGTTTAGCATTACTTAATAAACCTTTACAAAGCAACTATCTCAACCTATCATCAGCTTAATGGGGTCACACGGAGTTGTACTGAATTTTATCTAATTTGTGACCCCCGTGTGACCCCAAATATTAAACCTTTGTTCAGGAATGATTATGAAAGATGACAAGATCAACTTTACCAAAGCAGTTTTAGATATAGCTTACTAGATTTAATTTGATTATAGAGAGTACCCATTAAACAAATCATCTATGGTACCACCGACACGCCGTCTAATGGCTTTTGCTTGCGCCCATTTTTTCTCAATGAGGTTGAGATCCGGTGAATATGGAGGCAAATAAA
>CANMNU010000106.1 GCA_947499175.1 Alphaproteobacteria bacterium | reverse complement strand
CTAGTATTTAATTTTAAGGTAAATATATTAATTCTTTAGAAAAATATGACTTGTATATTGAAGAGTTGTTAAAATGGAACAGCTCAATGAATTTTGTGCAAGAAAAAACCATTGAAAATATTTTGCAAAGACATATTTTAGACTCACTACAAATTAGTGAGCATATTGATTATCAAAATGATATAGTTTTTGACATTGGTTCTGGTGCAGGTTTTCCAGGTATGGTTTTGGCAATAGGCGGTGTGCAAAAAATTAACTTGGTTGAGCCAACGGGTAAAAAAGTAATTTTTTTAGATCACATTAAGAATTTGTATAACCTTAAAATAGCTATTCATCAGAGCACATGGCAACAGCTAAAATTACATAATGCAACTATGGTTGTGAGCAGGGCCTACACTAAATTAAGCAATCTTTTGGAAGTTTTTGTATTTGTTTCACGTGAAACAATTGCTGCGAAGGGGATTTTTTTAAAGGGTGAAAAACTTGATAATGAAATTTGTGAAGCTCAGCAAAAATGGACTTTCAGTTATGAAACTTATCCAAGTGTTACTCATGAAAAAGGTAGAATTATTAAAGTGTGGAATGTAATTAGAAAATGACTGCAAAAATTATAATGTTGGGGAACCAAAAGGGTGGCGTTGGAAAAACAACAACTGCTGTAAATATTGCAACAATTATTGCTGCATCTGGATATAAGGTGTTGCTTGTAGATCTCGATCCTCAAGGAAATAGTAGTTCAGGGGTTGGTGGAAGTAAAAAACACAGCGGTGCTTACGAGTGGTTAATGGTGGGGGGGCATAGCCCAATTCAAAATACTTATATTTTTAATTTACATCTCATTAGTGCATCAATGGATTTAGCAGCAGCTGAAATTGAGCTTTTAAATGTACCTAATAGAGAATACATCCTAAAGCAAAGACTAAGTGAAGTTAAAGGCGCATATGACTATATAATTATTGATTGCCCGCCTTCACTTGGTTTGCTTACTGTGAATGCGCTTAGTGCCAGCAACAATATTTTAATTCCAATGCAGTGTGAATATTATGCACTTGAAGGTATAAGTCATATTATCCAAACTATCCAAAGAGTTCAAAATGGTCTTAATCCAGGCCTAAAGTTGCTAGGTATACTTTTAACAATGTATGATAGACGTAGTTCTTTAAATCAACAGGTTGCTAATGATTTGAGATTTCATTTTCAAAAAAGTGTGTTTTCTGCTGTTATTCCCCGCAATATTAAAATTGCTGAAGCTCCATCCCACGGAAAACCAATCATTCTTTATGATGTAAAGAGTATAGGGGCAATATCATATATGGATGCAACTAAAGAGCTTCTGCAACGTATCAACTTTCCACAGGCGGCATGATGAGCAATTTAAATTTACCTTCCTTAGGCAAAGGACTTGCAGCATTACTAGGTGATGTGAACATTTCTCAGGCACAACAAACCCCACAAAGCATTGCAACCTCTTTAATTCAGCCTGGACGTAATCAACCACGTCAGGCGTTTGATGAGGCTAACTTAGCAGATTTGATTCTATCTATACAAAGAAAAGGTATATTGCAGCCACTTTTAATACGGCAAATTCAGCCTGGTAAGTTTGAAATAATTGCTGGAGAACGTCGCTGGAGAGCTGCAATAGCTGCTAAATTAGAGCGGGTACCTGTGGTCATTATCGCTTGTAATGACCAAGAAGCACTTGAAATTGGACTAATCGAAAATTTACAGCGCCATGACTTAAATGCAATTGAAGAAGCTGAGGCAATAAAACGTCTACAAGAAGAATTTAAGCTTACTCAAGAGCAAATTGCTAGTAGTATAGGTAAAAGTCGCAGCTATGTTGCCAATATAATTCGCCTTAATACTCTTGATCCAAATATCAAAGAGCTCATTAGGCAAAATAAATTAAGTGCCGGACATGCGCGTGCAATTATTACTTCGCAAGATCCAAATAATATAGTTGAGCAAATTTTGCAAAACAACCTATCAGTGCGAGATACAGAAAAGTTGGCAAAACACAACAGTCAAAAAAACAAACCATCTGAAACGGTTAGTGCTAAGGCTGGAAAGCAGTTTGTTGGGCCAATGGACACCGATGTTCAAGTTCTTACAGATCAGCTAGCTGAACGTTTAAATATGAAAGTTCAGTTAATTGTTCGTGGGTCTAGTGGTTCATTGACTGTTAACTTTCAAAATCTTGATCAGCTTGATATTTTGCTATGTCGCTTGCAAAGTTAGGGAGTAATTGCCAAGCTTTACAAATCAAGCTTATTAATTTGTAACAAATTTATAAGCAAAAGCTTGCCTTTGTCACTAAAAATTCCCATAATTTTATTAAAATATTGTAGTTAACAAATTATGTCATTGGCGACGTTTGCAAATATTAATAAACTTCAGTGGCATGAAGGTATGCTTTTAAGTCCCCAGCATTTTCAGTATGGTGAGCTGCGCCTTGAGCAATTTTTTTATGCAGCCTCCCAAAGTCAAGCCTACACAAGCTGGGGTATTTTAGATTTAGTGATAGATCAAAATCTCCTTGCTCAGGGAATTGTCGAAATTTCAAAACTATTTGCAGTTTTGCCTGATGGTTCTATAATTTTACATGATGCCAATCTTTCAAAAGATGTAAGTCAGCCACAGAGTTTGCGTTGCAATTTAGTAGATCTTGGTTTGAAAAGTGCTATAGAATTAACAATTTGCTTATGCTTGCATCAAGGTACTGACAACAAACAACGCTATGAATCAGTTGAATATAGCAATGTTGTTGATGAAAATAGCTCAGATAATATTATTAATTTACCAATCCTTAGGCCTAAAATTTTTTTAAACTGCAATGAAGTTCCTAACGAATGTAGTGGTTTTCCTCTTGTAAAAATAATTTTTGATGGCAAGCAATTTTTTCTTACCCCATTCCTTCCAGCTTCACTTAACATTCCAAGCGGTCATTCCATTCGTAAGCAGCTAAGTTCAATTATTTTAAATATTCGTCAAAAAGCGGCATTTTTAATAAACAAAAGTCAACAAACAACTTCGGCAACCATCCTGCGCGATACGCGTGAAACCTTAAAACCCCTCATTGCTTGTCTTTGCATTCTTGAGCCCTTAATTGGGCTTGATCGCCTTCACCCAGAACGATTATTTGATCATTTACTTAATGCTGCTACCAATTTACTACCAATGCAAACCACTCAAATTCCTGGCGTGCTGCCAACTTATGATCCGTTTGATCCAGGTAATAGCATAAATTTTTTCTTAAATTTATTTGAAAAAACTATCTCAACTATTCAGCAAAAATTTCTCAGTATTCCTTTTCATCAGCAAGATCGCTTGTATTATTTGCACCTGCACCCTGCATACTTAAATAATACTTTCTACATTGGGTTTCGCTGCCCAGTAGGTATGAGCGAAAAACAAATGTTAGAATGGGTGCAAGAATCAATTATTAGCTGCGATGATAAAATTGACGTAGTTACAACGCGCAGAATTTCTGGAGCAACAAGATCAGCCATTGTTGACGATGATAATGAAGAATTAATTCCTAACCCAGGAACAATCATTTTTAGCTTTAAAAAAGATGATGAGTTTATAAAAGCTCGCCAAAATTTAAATATTTTTAATCCGGGGGATACTCAAGAAAAGCGTCCTACAGATATTACACTATTTGTTCGTCAGAATGATTCCCCATGAAAATTTCACAATTATCTCATCATGGAATTTTAAGTGAAGAATTTGATATTTTTTATTACGAACTTTTGCGCGTAAAAGAACTTGCTTTAAGAAGTACCCAAGAAACAATTACTCCAATAAATGATGATAATAGCAAAATTATCATCGTTTCTGGCCCAGTACTTGCACTACAGGAACGCTTTTCAACATTTTTTGAAAAACAGCGTGAACGTTTATATAGGGTTGCGGTTGGGCCAAGTTCCTTATTTATCCAAGAAGCACAATATGTTTTTGTTGCTATGGCTGATGAAGTTATGATTAACCAGTCTTGGCAAGGCAGTGATTATTGGCGACAAAATTGTTTGGAAACTAAAATTTTTCAAACACAAATTGCAGGTGAACGCATTTTTCTTCAAATCGAAAGTTTGTTAAAAAACAATGATATGATGCAACGAGAATTAGCTAGAATTTATCTTTTAAGCTTGTCTTTGGGTTTTTTGGGAAAATTTCGCACTCAAAGTAATATGAAAATTCTGTCTTACAAGCAGCAACTATTTAGCTTCATTTATCATCAAGCTCCAGATATCACAACCGGAACAAGAAGTTATCTTTTTGACGATTCGCTAAATTCTATTTTCACTGAAGGGCCCCCAAAAGGTTTACCAGAACTTAAAGCGTGGTCAGCTACTGCTCTCGCTGTTTTTTTAATTTATTTATTTATTAGCTATGGTGTTTGGATGATCATCTCCGATGATCTTCATGATGTGCTACAGTCCATTTTCCACCTTTCTAAACAAGGTCCGGTGGTTTAAATGCCAACAAGCACCTCAAGTAATTTCAATGATTTTATCCAGATTATTCAAAGTCAAACCAGTAGCATATCAGGCCTGATTTTCTTATTATTGTTTTTTGGCTTGCTGGTGATGCTAATTTGCATTTTGGTAATCAATACAAGTCTTAGTAAAGACAAAAAAATTAAAATTAATGAAAAAAACTCAATTTTAAAACGCAAGTTTGCTTTGCCACCACTTGGTGGAATAATAACTGCTTTTTTGGTTAAGCA
>CANMNU010000105.1 GCA_947499175.1 Alphaproteobacteria bacterium | reverse complement strand
TATAGTTTTTTTTATTTTTAGTGACAAGTTCAGCTTATCGCGGGCGCATTTGTTTGACTATTTATAGTCATTTTTGTTCAATTTTGCAAGATATGGTTCTATTTACGCTTTAAAGACCAACTAATTGTATCCCAGGAAATGCCAAATAGCTGGATTTAGCTCAAGCTAAAAATTGTGATAGACTGCAAAAATAAGTTTAAAAATTGAAAACTATGACAATAAAATCTTTGCAAGAAATTCGCTCTACTTTTTTGGATTATTTTAAGGCCAATGGCCACGAAATTGTTACATCAGGCGCGTTGGTTCCGCAAAATGACCCTACATTAATGTTTACATCTGCCGGAATGGTGCCATTTAAAGACTTGTTTACAGGCAAAGAAACAATGGCCTATACAACGGCTGCATCATCACAAAAATGTTTACGGGCAGGTGGAAAACATAATGACCTTGATAATGTTGGTTACACAGCACGACACCATACTTTTTTTGAAATGCTCGGCAATTTTTCCTTTGGTGACTATTTTAAGGAACGTGCCATAACACTTGCTTGGGAATTAATTACTAAGCATTTCTGTATTGATCCTGCCAAATTACTGGTTACTGTTTACGCAGATGATAATGAAGCAGCTAATCTTTGGAAAAAATTAACCGGATTTAGTGATGATAAAATTATCCGTATTGCCACATCTGATAATTTTTGGAGTATGGGTGATACTGGACCATGTGGTCCATGTACTGAGATATTTTATGATCATGGTGAACACATTGCCGGAGGACCTCCAGGTTCACCTGATCAAGATGGTGATCGGTTTATTGAAATTTGGAACCTTGTCTTCATGCAATATGAACAACTGGCTAATGGTACGCGAATCGCTTTACCAAAACCATCTGTAGATACTGGCATGGGATTAGAACGCATAGCTGCCCTTTTACAAGGGGTGCATAGCAACTATGAAATTGATTTATTCAAAAGTTTGATTGAATCTTCAAAATTAGCAAGTGGTAATAGTGGTATGCCACAATCCCATAACGTTATTGCTGACCACCTTCGTGCTACAAGCTTTTTAATTGCTGATGGAATATTGCCATCGAACGAAGGGCGCGGCTATGTGTTAAGGCGAATTATGCGCAGAGCTATGCGTCACGCACATCTTCTAGGGGCAAAAGATCCGTTAATGCACAGACTGGTGCCAAGCCTTATTAATTTAATGGGTAATGCCTATCCTGAATTAGTGCGAGCAGAATCGTTAATTACCCAAACCTTGCTACATGAAGAAGAAAAATTCCGACAAACCCTAGAGCGTGGCTTGAAGCTTTTAAAAGAAGAAACTATGCACTTGCAAGGCAATCAAAATTTGTCAGGTGACATAGCATTTAAATTATATGATACCTACGGATTTCCCTTGGATCTTACTCAAGATGTGCTTCGCGCTGAAAACCGTAATGTTGATGTTACTGAATTTAATGTAGCCATGGAAAAGCAAAAACAATTGGCTAGATCTTCATGGCTTGGTTCTGGTGAAGAAAGTTTTGAAAAAATTTGGTTTGAACTAAAAGAAGAATATGGAGCTAGCGAATTTTTAGGGTATAATACTTTGGATGCTGAAGCTAAAATATTAGCAATTATTAAAGATGGTAATTTGCTTGACCAAGCGGTTGATGGTGCTTGGGTTTTGTGTAACCAAACGCCATTTTACGCCGAATCGGGTGGGCAAGTTGGTGACACTGGTTTAATCGAATTTAATAATGTTTGCTTTGAAGTGACTGACTGCCAAAAAATGGTAGGTACCTTACATGCCCATAAAATTAAGGTAACACAAGGAACATTAAATCCTGGAAATGATGTCAGCTTGAAGGTTAATGCAAAAACACGGGCGCAAACAGCAGCTAACCATTCGGCAACCCACCTTTTACATGCAAGTTTGCGTAAAGTTCTTGGGAGTCATGTCTGCCAAAAAGGTTCATTGGTAGGCCCCAATCGCTTGCGATTTGACTTTACCCATTCCACAGCAGTAACAGCTGCTCAGTTGCGTGAAATAGAAGCACTTACTAATAATGAAATTTTGGCAAACCATGTGGCCCACACAAAATTAATGACGCCAGATGCTGCAATCAATGAAGGAGCAATTGCTTTATTTGGTGAAAAATATGGCGAAATTGTGCGTGTACTACGTTTTGGTGATTTTTCTGTAGAGCTTTGCGGTGGTACCCATGTAGAGCGTACCGGTGATATTGGCTTGGTTAAAATTATTAATGAATCAAGTGTTGCCTCTGGAGTTCGCCGTATTGAAGCAATTACAGGATCAAGTATTATTGAGCGAATTTATAGTTTGCAAGATTCAAATAATTTAGAGCAGGCAATTTTACGAAAAACCATTCAAGACTTACAAAAACAATTAACTGAATCTAAGCGCCAAGTAGCAGTTGGCAGCGGTGAAAATCAAGAAGTCACAACAATTGCTGGAATCAATGCTATTTTTAAGCACCTAAAAGACATTCAAGCCAAAGATCTTAAGGGAATCGTTGACGATTTAAAGAAAAGTTTAACCTCAGGAATTGTTGTTGTAACTAGCACTTATGATGAAAAAGTATCATTAGTAATTGCTGTAACCAACGATTTAACCTCAAAAATTAGTGCAGTTGATTTGGTAAAAGTTGCAGCCATTACTGTTGGGGGGCAGGGTGGTGGTGGACGACCTGACATGGCACAAGCTGGTGGTACTGATCCTAAATCTATTAATAAAATTCATGAGGCGCTAGAAAATAGACTTAGAGAATAGCTTTGCTGTATAGGTACTTTGCTATGTTTAGCCATATCGGCAGATCTTGGCAAAGTTACCAAATGCAGCTACATTCTAGAAAGTGCACCCGTAGCTCAGCTGGATAGAGTGTTGCCCTCCGAAGGCAAAGGTCGGACGTTCGAATCGTCTCGGGTGCGCCATTATTATTTGGGAATAATCTAACATGAAAATTTGTCAAGGTGCATATCCGATTGTTGAATTTGACAAAGTGAATTTTTCCTATAGAGGAACTTCACAAAATGTCTTGAAAAATATTAATGTTGAATTCATGTCCCATGAAATTTACTTTCTAACCGGGGAAAGTGGCGCTGGCAAAACCTCATTTTTAAAGCTAATTTATAGTGGATTACAGCCTACAACAGGTAGTATTAAAGTTTTGCAAACCAATACTTGTGATTTAAATATTCAGTTATTATCAGCCTTTCGCCAACAAATTGGTATAGTGCAACAGCAGTGTGAATTATTTGAGCATTTAAACGTAATTGACAATGTGTCATTGGTGCTAAAATTACAGGGTGTTAATCACAAAAAAGCGAACAACTACGCCGAAGAATTGCTGGCTTGGACTGGCCTTGGTGATTACCTTAAACGCTATCCAAAAGAATTATCTGATGGCCAAAAACAAAGGGTATCAATAGCCAGGGCAGTAATTAGGCGTCCTAAACTTTTACTAGCAGATGAACCAACTGGCAACGTTGATGATAATCAATCTAAAAGACTAATTAATCTTTTTAGAGAACTTGTTAAAATGGGCACCACCGTAATTATTGCTACCCATAATCGCCATTTGGTTGCAGCTAAAGGGCACACTGAATACCGCATAAAAAATGGGGAAATTTACCAACAAAACTCATTAAAGGGAACGTCGAGCTTGACTGCTCAATTAATGAGGAGGGCATGATTCTTTCAATGCCAACTGATTTACCGCTGCTATATGATCGTAATCGGCGCACTTTTATGTTGGTGCTTTCTGTGTTAATTGGCCTGCTTTATTTTGCAGGAATAACATCTAACGGTTTACGTGGCTTTATTAGCGCTTGGCAGTTTAACCCTAAGCAAGAATATTATATATTAGTTCCATATAGCGGAAATGCCGCTAAACTTAAAGTCGATAGCCAGAAAATTGAAGAATTTTTGGAAAAATCACCATTGATTGATGGCTTTCGTAAAATTGATGAACAATCATTTCAACGTATGTTTAATCAGCAAAACTCTGCAAGCAAAGCCTGGATTGAATCTATTCCTTTTCCAGTATTTTTAGAATTAAACCTAAAGTCTGCATACCACGCCAATATCAAAAAATTAGAAGAACAAATCACAGAAATAGTGGCTGATGCCCAAGTTTACACCCAACCACGTTATTCCACGGAATTTGTGACATCTTTTAAAGTACTTGTTTATATTCTAGACACTGTGATTGTTTGCTTAATCACTGTATTTTTAGCGGTAATGGTACTTATGACCCGTGCATTGTTTGCCTTACAAGAAAAAAATATTGAATGTCTTTCTTTGTTGGGGGCAACACCTGCATATATAAAAAAATTATACTGCTGGTTTATGGCTAGGTGTATTATTTTAAGCTCTATCTATGGTTTTTTAGGTGCATGCCTTGCTAGTTGGGCCATTTTTATGGCAACTGAGCAAATTAATTTTTTCCCCTATGGGTTTGCTGTACCTTCAATATTACTGTACTTGTTATTGCCTTATTCCTGCCTGGTAGTTGGTGTTAGCATTACCTATATTTTAAGTTCCAACCTATTAAAAAAATTATGGACATGCGCTTAAAGTTTTTTATATTATTAGCCATTTTTACGTTTTGGCTATACGAACCCCAATTCTGGATTAGAAGTGAGTATTTGCGAGAGTTAGAAGGCAGTTTTAGCTAAGATTAGCTATTGATTTAATAAACGGCCTTCCATGAAGAAAGATAT
>CANMNU010000104.1 GCA_947499175.1 Alphaproteobacteria bacterium | reverse complement strand
CATGGCAGCTCGCAAGAGCTCATTAATTACTAACTTAACACAGGTAGCGTTCTTTAAACCGAAACTTTTAAAAACTCTTTAAAAACTGAGCTAAACTCTATAAGCCCCGCTAAATCACTTAAAACTTTAGAGTCAACCCAATAAAATGGCGGAAATGGAAATTTTTTATCGTATTTTTATATTAAAAATACTTAAATAGTGAATTTTCGATAATTAAAAAATATTACAATCTTCAAGTTACAAAAAAACATGTTAAACCAATGGCTAGTTTTTCTTATCCAAAACCTTAGCACGATGATTCCATGTGAGTGCAAAGAAAAATGCACTTAAAATGGCACAGATTGCAACGGCAGCAAATGCCACATCCCAGCCAGAATTATCAACAATAAGACCAACGCCAACTCCTGCCACAGCCGTGCCTAAATAACCAACGGTTCCTGTTAATCCTGAAGCAGCGCCAGCAGCCTTTTTAGAGGCAAAGTCAGCAGCAGCAACTCCAACCAAAATTTGTGGTCCTGTAACTAAAAAGCCAATTAACATCATACCTAAAAAATGTTGCCATTTTTGATCAACCGGAGCTTTCCATAAAAACAAAACGCTTACTGATAAAGCAAGCATGAATAAAAAACCAACCCTACCTCTTCTTCCTTCAAAGACTTTGTCTGAAAGATAACCCGCAATAATACCGCCAAATATACCGGTTAGATCAAACATTGCTGTTTGCCAGCCGGCAAGTTTTAAGCTGCTGCCTTTAAATTCGCTTAAAAAAGTTGGAGCCCAGGTAAAAACAAACATACGTACGATATATACAAAAAAATTTGCAAAGCACATATACCATACTAATTTATTGCCAACCACTTGTTGAAATATTTCTTTGGTTGTTAATTTACTGTCGTCAATTTCATGGGCCTCAACCAGGCCATGGTGTGCTTCAATTGCTGGTAATCCAAGTGATTCTGGAGTGTCTCTTAATCGATTAAGTAAAAATAGGGCAAAAAATGCACAAAAAACCCCAGGTACAAAAAACACAAAGCGCCACCCGTAAGATGCCATTATATATGGTGATACTATCATTACAATTGCGGCGCCAATTTGCTGAGAGCTATTCCACATGGCCCATTTGGTTGCAATTTCTTTGGGGCTAAACCAGTGAGTTAACAGGCGTGCACAAGGTGGCCACCCTAATGATTGAAAGCTCATGTTAAGCGTATAGAGTACGAGTAACATCCACCATGACGTACTGAATCCTAAAAAAAAGCTTATAATTGCTGAACAGAATAAACCTGCGCTCATAAGGTAACGGGCATTGCTTCTATCGCCTAAAAGTCCCGCCAATCCCTTTCCTAGTCCGTAAATAACAGCACCACTAGAAAAGATCATACCAATTTCAGCTTTGGTGTAACCGAGTTCAGATTGTAGGTAGGGAATCGCCATGGTGAAATTCTGGCGTACTAAATAAAAAGCTGCATATCCGGCTATAATAGAAAAAAGTATTCTGTGGCGCCAATATGAATAGCTTCGCCCTTCAGCATGGGGCGATCGTGTATTTGTGGTTAATCTATCACTCGAAAATAGGCTTGTTTGTGCAATGTCTGATGGTAACAAACTGTACAAAGCTCCATGGGCTAAAAACTTTCAACTCTCATTAGGGTACCAGAAAGAACGTTTTTGATAAAGTTACTATATATTGGCATGGCAATTGCCGCACCTCCATTGCCTTTTCCAAGGTTTTTTGGTTTTAAAAATCCAACAAACACGCCAATTACTAGTGGATTGTTGTCTTGATAAATAGTTCCAGGGATGCTGACACTACCAATAAACCAAGCATCCATATTGTTGTTGGTGGTGCCTGTTTTGCCACTAAATGTCACACCTAATTTTTTTTCTAAAGGCTGCAAAGATCTTCCTGTGCCATGGGTTATCACTGCGCGTAACATTTCCAACATTCCAAAGATTGCTTGTGGACTTGCAAGTTGCTGATTATCTTTTAAGGTTGTTAATGGTATTGAGCTGAAATTTTTTTGACATTCAATTTCGCAAATGGTGGTGTTTTTGTTTACGCAAGACGGTTTTCTTTGGGTATATGCTGTGAAAAACTGTGGTTTAATGTGGTAGCCACCATTATAAATCATGGCGTAGGCAGTTGTAAGCTTTAGTAGTGTGGTTTCGCTGGCACCTAAAATCATTGCGGGATGTTTAGGAGTTTTATTGTATATTCCAAAAAGGTCAGCAATATCTTGCACATGTTCAAAGCCTGTTTTCATAGCAAGATTAAGTGATGCAAGATTGTATGATTTTGCTAAAGCTTCTTTAACTGAAACTGCACCATGGGTTTTTCCATCAATATTTTTGGGTTTGTAAATTTCTTTGCCATTATTAAGGATTAGGGTAATTGGTTCATCATCAATAATATCATTAGTGCTATAGCCATTTTCCAGAGCAGCTAAATACACAAATGGTTTAAAGCATGATCCAGGTTGACGAATTGCCTGGGTTGCGCAGTTAAATTGGTTTGCTGTGGAGCTCCACCCACCAACCATAGCCAAAACATGTCCAGTTTTTGCTTCCATTACCACAATTGCGCCACTAATTTCAGGAATTTGGCGAATGTGCGCAACCCTACCTTTAATTTCAACAAGAATAACGTCACCAGCAACTAGCTTGTTTTCAAATGACCAGCCAGTACAATCAAGTGGAAATTCTTTTGCATTTTCTAAAATAACGGTAATTTTTTCTTCCTTAAAACTAACTACAGCTTTTTGATAGTTTTTTGGACAATCAGGAACGATAATTTGTTTTAACGCAGCGACTTTAGAATCTATATCTAAACTTTGCTCAATTTGGCCAAGTGGTTGAATGAAAATTTTTTGTTTTAAGTCATATTTTAGTAATCTTTCACGCAAAGTAGCTTGGGCAACTTGTTGAAACTTGGCGTCCATGCAGCTAAAAATTTCAAGGCCAGCAGTTAAATTAAGCTGCGGTTCTTGTTCATGGAAAGCATCTTTTAATGGCAAAAGGTAATAGTTGTAATTCTCAAAAATTGTTTCATTTTCTTTAATTTCAATTGGCTCACTAAGCGCATTATCTGCTTCCGTTTTATTAATATAGCCTTGCTCTAAAAGGGCCTGAATAATTGCATTACGACGGTTAGTTAGTTTTTGAATATTTTTAGAAACGCTAAGGCTACCTGGGGCTTTAGGAAGTGCAGCCAGTAAGCATGCTTGGGCAATTGAAAGATTTTCAACACTTTTGTTGAAATATTTTAATGCAGCGCTTTGTATTCCATAAGCACCATTTCCTAAGTAAATTTGATTAAGATAAAGCTCCAAAATATGGTCTTTGCTTAATTTCCTTTCAATTGAAATTGTGGCAAAGGCTTCACGAAATTTTCGCAGCATACTTTTTTCGTTGCCAACTAAAAAATTCTTGGCAACTTGCTGGGTGATTGTTGATGCCCCAACCAAATTTTGTGGCGATTTTTTTAAAGTTACGTTTTGAAATAACGCACGAATTATACGTAAGGGATCAATTCCTGGGTGGTAGTAGAAATTTTTATCTTCAGCCACTAAAAATGCTGCAATAATTTTTTCAGGAATATCTGAAAATTTTATATTAATGCGGTGCACCGGAGCAAATTCTTGAATTAACTGGAAGTGACGATCGTAAACGTGTGTTAGTTCTGGGGCTTGATATTCATTTAAAAAATCAGCACTTGGCAGAGTTGGCTTAACGTGCCAATAAATGTAGCTAATTGAGCTTACTAATATTACCCCTATTGCAATTAGGCATAAGGCAAAATTAAAAAAAACTCTGGCTAGCTTTTTAAACATTTTAAATTTATCGTGGCAAAAATTTCTAAAGAATATCCGCTTACATTTTTAACGATTTATTAACTTTTTGATATAGTTAACTGACTTAACATTGTGTCATTCCTGACAAGGCTCAAAGAGCCGAGATCGGGGATCCATTTTTAAATTTCAATTTTTCTTTATTCAGGTAACTTAACTGTCAATTCAGTGTGAAAAATATCCGTCGGATCCACACGCTTCTTCAGTTCTTGCAGCTTCTTGTATTGTTCTTCGCTATCGTAGTACATCTTTCTAATATTAGGGTTACTAATATTTGTATCGCCAAATGTAAACGGAAAAATCCTTCTTTCATGGGAATCATTATGAAAGTGTTTGTCTAAAATGTCTTGCATTTCGTTTTGCAGATCAATTGCTCTTTGCTCGTAGCCTGGCTTGTAAAAAAGATCGAATACAAAGCCAGATACATCATCTCTGCCTGGGATCGACGTGACTGTAACACCGACTCTGTCATTTCCCTTAGCCCTAAATGCTCCACCACTAAATCCCATCTGAAAAACCAGCTTCACATTGGGTTCCTTGGTAACCACTTCATCAATTTTTTCGCTCAACGCATCTATGAATTCGTTAGATAGCGCTTTGACAGTAGAGTTTGCACGTTTCTTATATGGGTACTTAAACTCACGCCCGGCCAAAGTTGTAAGTGGAAACCTAAGCACGAATGAATCTGAAAGTACTGATAATTTTTTCTCACCTTCAAAGTCAGCCACCATTGAAAGGGCCTTGTCTAAGAACCCTAATTCTGGATTAGATTGTTGAATTTAATGGCAGGTTTGTTTGATTTCAAGGCATAAGCAATAAGTGTTGAAAAGATATGGATAAAGCCATTAATAAACGATCTATGTCGAGTATGAACAATCTGAAAATCTGTTTTTAA
>CANMNU010000103.1 GCA_947499175.1 Alphaproteobacteria bacterium | reverse complement strand
AAGGCTTACCGGCAAAAGCTGTAAAAATTAACGCATTAGAGAAAAAAATATTTGATGAATTACAATTATTAACTTCAAAACCAATTTTATATGTATGCAATGTAAGCGAAACAGAAGCTGCAACTGGCAACGCTTACACAGCAAAAGTTATAGAATATGCCAAAAGCAAAGGTGATTCCGCCGTAATTATTTCTGCAGCAATTGAAGCTGAAGTAGCAAGCCTGAACGACCCATCCGAACAACAAGAATATTTGCAAAGTCTTGGATTAAAAGAAACTGGACTACGCCAGGTAATTAAAGCCGGCTATGGATTACTTAATTTACTAACCTTTTTCACAATTGGCCCCAAAGAAGCACGCGCTTGGACCGTACATCAAGGTGAAAAAGCTCCACAGGCAGCAGGCGCTATCCATACGGATTTTGAACGTGGCTTTATTTGCGCTGAAACAATCGCCTATGCTGATTACACTACTCACCAAGGAGAGCAAGGCGCTAAAATCGCCGGAAAAGTACGCCAAGAAGGACGTGATTACTTAGTCGCCGATGGTGATATTTTTCATTTTAGATTCAATGTGTAAAATAAGGAATTTTGCATATTAAACATTGAGCTTCAAACAAACCTACGATTTGTTCTTGTCTTTTAGCTCAAACACGGCTAAATATTAACCACTATTAACATAATAACTAGTGAAGGTTTCATGTCTGATATTAATGCACGCGTAAAGCAAATTGTAGCTGAGCATCTGGGTGTAGACTCATCAAAAGTAGTTGAAGGTGCTAGCTTTGTTGACGATCTAGGCGCAGATAGCCTTGATCAAGTAGAACTAGTCATGAAGTTCGAAGACACATTTAAATGTGAAATTCCAGATGAAGATGCAGGTAAGCTAACAACTGTTGGCTCTGCTATTATTTATATTTCGGAAAAAATTAATTAACCCATGAGAAGGGTTGTTGTTACTGGTGTTGGCGCCATTACGCCATTGGCAAATGGAGCCACTTTAACTTGGCAAAAATTAATTGCTGGTGAATCTGGCATCAAGGAAATTAGCGCTTTTGATATCTCAGACCTTCCTGCAAAAATCGCCGGTATGGTACCTTTGTATTCAGAAGGTGACCCACAGCAACCCGGACTCTTTAATGCTTCTGACTACTTAGAACCTAAAGAACAACGAAAAATTGACCGTTTTATTTTGTATGCTATAGCAGCTGCCGATGAGGCAGTAAAAGATTCTGGCTGGCAACCAACCGACAATGAAGGCAAAGAACGAACCGGCGTAATTATTGGGTCAGGAATCGGCGGCCTTCCATGGATTTACGAAACATCCATAACTTTGTTACAACAAGGCGCTAGAAGAGTTAGTCCCTTCTTTATACCTGCAAGTTTAATTAACTTAGCATCAGGTCAAGTTTCAATTCGCCATCGATTTCAAGGGCCCAATCATGCTGTTGTTACCGCATGTGCCAGCGGGGCACACGCCATAGGTGATGCTGCACGCATGATTATGCTTGATGATGCAGACGTTATGGTAGCAGGCGGTGCTGAGGCTGCAATTTGTCGCGCTGGCGTAGCCGGTTTCGCGGCCGCACGTGCCCTTTCCACAGCATTTAATGATCAACCAACAAAAGCTTCCAGACCTTGGGATAAGAATCGTGATGGTTTCGTAATGGGCGAAGGTTCTGGAATTGTTATTTTAGAAGAATACGAACACGCAAAAAAACGTGGTGCAAAAATTTATGCAGAAGTACTCGGATACGGTATGTCAGGTGACGCCCACCACATTACCTCCCCAGCAGAAGATGGAGGCGGAGCTTTCCGTGCCATGCGAGGGGCTTTGAAAAATTCTGGACTATCTTTAGAAGATATTGATTATATCAATGCCCACGGTACGTCAACTCCAGTTGGTGATGCTATCGAAGTAAAAGCCATGAAACGCCTATTTGGTGATCATAGCTATAAACTCGCTGTATCTTCAACCAAATCAGCAGTTGGCCACCTATTAGGTGCAGCTGGTGCTATCGAATCTATTTTTTCTATATTTGCTATGCAAAATAGCATTTTACCACCAACCTTAAACCTTGACGAACCATCCGATGACTGCGACCTAAACTTTGTTCCCCACAAAGCTCAGGAAAAAAAGCTTAATTACGTTATGTCAAACTCTTTTGGGTTTGGCGGCACAAATGCTTCCTTAATATTTGGTCGCGCACCTTAGGCAGCAACAGTTTCTACTACATGAGTCTTATCTAAATGAGCCTTGTCCAAAATTCTAGCAGCTTCTTCATTTTTGTTATCCATTTTTAAATCAAGGTCATTTTTTAAATTTGACTCATCTTGATTCAATCCTGGCTCTGCTGTTATTACATGTTTTGTAAAATCTTCTACAGTCTCTTCTTTTTGTAGCTCATTACGCACTTCAGACCTAGGAGTAGCATCCACAAGAATACCTCCTCCACTATCATCTAAATCACTTGAACCACCAGTAACACCACTCAAAACGGCATCAAATTCTCCAACACTAGAGCTAGGCTCAGCATGATCCAAAGGATTATCTGTATTAAAACTTTCATTAGATCCTTGCTCTGTATGCACTTGTTGTGCATCTCTTAAAATTTTAAGTAGAGGATCTCCTACTAAATCTCCCGCACAAAGCATTGAACCAGAGACCACAACCATACTTATATAAGAAAATACCTTCATAATCCTTACCTAATAATTCTTTATGTACACAGTCTATGCGGAAATAGTTAACATTTTGTTTACAAAGAAATAATATGCCATTAGTTACCAGACCACATTACAAACTTGCCCTTGGTACTTTGCGAAATCTATCTAAACGTTTCCAATGATTAGGATTTTCCTTAGCACCCTCATAGCCATCTTTGTACAATCGCGAATTACGTTCATCAGATGTACTTCCATACATAGAGTTCATAAACCATATCTTACTCCACAAAAAATGCCACATATAGGGAATCACCTGTATCGTATCTTTATTAATTATTGGATGAGAATCTGTTAGTCCACCATCTATATATTTTTTATCATTTAACTTTGCCCATTGTTCTCCGTTCACAATGTATAGAAGATGACCAGAAGCAAAAGCTGCCTCTAAAACATGTTTGTTTGAAGTAAATTCAGAAATACGCTCATGACAAGGTAACCATGACTCCATATTGGTCAAAGAAAAAATAGCCCTCCCCGAAGCCTTAAGGTATGAATCCTCAGGTGCACGCTTCAAAAAAACCTCCATCATAACCTTAAAAACAACAAAGTAAACGCCTGTTTTTTTTAAAATTGAGTATACCTCTGGCAGCCAACTTTCCATGACTTCTTTGATAGGAATATCAGCAGCCAAGAAGCATGCCGGCATAGTCCCTGCTGATGCCCCCAAAAAACAAACTTTTGATAAATTGTAAGTTTCTTGTAAATATGCCGCCACCCCCAAATGGTGAAAAAAATAAAATGCCGCCCCTGAAAAACTAACTGATTCCTCAAACCCAGGTGGTAACTCCTGTTTAGCTGCAGAGTTAATAACAACCTTATGACGCTGCTCATCATCCTTTAAGTCCTCTGAACATTGCAATAATGCTTTAGTAAAAAATATCACACCCAATATATAAAACATAAATCTTACTGAAATAATTATTTTATTTAACCCCATGTACCACTCTATTAAATTCATAACGTTCATTGTAAACGCGCATTCTTAAAATAGGGTTAACTAAAATCAACTTTTTTCATTAAAACTTTTGATTATGCATTCTTTAAAAAAATAATTTCATAAAAATTTGATGGGCATTTTTAATTCTATGATTTAATCAATTTATGATTCATCAAATATGAAAGGTTTTTATGCCAATTAATTTTCCCCACCCTAGGTGCTCTTCGCTCCATATTCGGTGCTTATAATCCTATTACAGATTAGGCCCCTCCTTTATTTGGGTACACATCTTTTTTGGAGCACGTCTAACCCAGCTAAACCCAGTGGCAAGCATAGATAACCGTCTTTGCGAGCTCCAAAGGAGCGTGGCAATCCAAGCCGCAACGTACTCAATTTATAATTAGTAAGCTATATCAACTATGTTGTTCTCGTTTTTTAAGCTAATGGAATTTTCCCACTAGTACTCCCCATTCTATTACAGATTAGGCCCCACCCCAATTCTGGGGTGGGTTTAGAATAAACTAAAACTGGTTAATATTTGGTTAACCATAATATTTTGTAATATATTTTTTGTTTAAAATTGCTTTGCATAATTTTTGTAGTTGTATGCTTAATTCCTTAAAAAATAATTTCACAAAAAAACTAATGGGCATTTTTAATCCTATGATTTAATCAATTCATGATTAATCAAAAATAAAAGGTTTTTATGCCAATTAATTTTTTCAAACTACTAATAGCTTTCAAATTAAATATGCCGCTGTTTATCTTAAATTTCTTACAAAGCATGTTATTTCTGACAAATCATGCATGTAGCGCACCATTCTTATGTCATTCACCCGGACGAGCCAGGTGCAGGCTCTGGCAAGGTTCATTTAGTGCGCTGCAGTCCGGGAACCCATTTTTACAAAAACGTTTTTACAACACCCACAAAATACCTGCATTTTTACGGCTCAAATTTAACGGTTTTTTAACTGGTTTGCCGCCAAACTAAAACCCAACCCTTCTTACAATTTGGGTGGGGTATAACTTCTTAATAGTACTCAAAAACCAACTAAATATTATGGAAAGTAGATGCATGAACTATAAAAAATTATATTACAAAATATTATGGTTAACTAA
>CANMNU010000102.1 GCA_947499175.1 Alphaproteobacteria bacterium | reverse complement strand
CGTGAGCATGGCGACATGCTTTGCAAGGTAAACCCCATCCGGAGCAAGACCAAATAGGAACGAAAGGCTCTTTTAAGCCCGGTTTAGTTTGTGAGCCGTTTTTTGTTCGGGTAGGTTGCACGAGGTGGCGAGTAATCGTCATCCCAGATGAATGATCGCCCAAAGCACTTGTGCTTGGACAGAACCCGGCTTATAGGCTACTGGTATTATTGGTTTTTTATAGGGTAACAACCCACTTGGCATGAGATGTGTTATCGCATATCCTTTAATAATGTAATGTTTATAGTAAATTGTAGGAGATTTTGGTGTCTTTAGTTGCAACTAATAATAATGAACTTTCAGGTGACCGTTCAAAGATAGCTAACCCAATGCAAACAGATGGTTTTGAATTTGTTGAATTTGCTTGTTTAGACGGTGGTGTCGGTCTTGACAAGACATTTAAGGCTATGGGGTTTTTGCTTGTTGCTAAGCACCGCTCTAAAAACGTGTTGCTTTACCGTCAAGGTGATATCAATTTTATTGTTAACCTTGAGCCTAACTCATTTGCAGCTGAATTTGCCGGTCTTCATGGTCCTTCAGCTTGTGCTGTAGCATTTCGTGTTAAGGACTCACAGCTAGCATTTAATCGGGCAATTTCCTTAGGTGCCAGGCCTTTTGAAGGGCAAGTTGGTCAGGGTGAATTGGCAATTCCTGCAA
Organism: Alphaproteobacteria bacterium; assembly: GCA_947499175.1. GTDB lineage: Bacteria > Pseudomonadota > Alphaproteobacteria > Paracaedibacterales > CAITNM01 > CAITNM01. The sequence continues at coordinate 4,112 of CANMNU010000102.1, read as the reverse complement.
TTTATGGTGTGGGCGGTAGTTTGGTTTACTTTGTGGATCTTTATGACTCTAAAACTATATATGATTTTGATTTTGAGTTTTTACCAGGGGTTGATGTTAAGCCAAAAGGTTTTGGTTTAGAGATTATTGACCACTTAACTAATAACGTTTTTCAAGGTGCTATGACTAAGTGGGCAACTTTTTATGAAAAAATCTTTAATTTTTATGAAATTCGTTATTTTCACATTACTGGTCAAAAAACTGGTCTATTAAGTCGAGCGTTGACTAGTCCTTGTGGTAAAATTCGTATTCCAATTAATGAACCAACTGAAGATGCATCACAAATTTCTGAATATTTGCGGGAATATAATGGTGAAGGAATTCAACACATTGCCTTAACTACTAAGGACATTACTAAAAGTGTTGCATATATTGGGCATCAAGGTGTCAAATGTCTAGATATTAGCGAGACTTACTACGAAATAGTACGTGAAAAGTTTCCAACTTTGCAGTTAGATTATGACACTTTGTCTAAATATAAAATTTTGATTGATGGGGAGGTAGATGGTGATCGCAAAGAAATTCTGTATCAGATCTTTACCGAAACAGTTATCGGGCCTATCTTCTTTGAATTGATTCAACGTGAAGGTCACCAGGGTTTTGGAGAGGGTAATTTTGCAGCTCTATTTGAAACTATGGAACGTGACCAAGAAAAGCGTGGGGTTATTTAAATACCACAAATTAAATGTTTAAGAGGTTGCACCCAAAAGGTGCAGCCATTTGTTTATTTGCCATCTGTTGGTGCTGATAGGGTTGGGGCTTGAACCAATTATGGTAATTATAATATTAACATGGTTCGTGTAATGTAGAAGTATTGATTATAATTTTCTAGGAAATTCCAAGGGGCTGAAAATAGTGGTCAAATTTGGGTGCTGGTTGAGGTGGCTCCCTCTTCCAACGGAGCATCTGGCAACTTAACTTTTAAAACGGCATTATTGTGGGAAATGTTAATCTCTAAAGCCCTTATTCTTTCTTCTGTTACTGATAAGCGCTTTTCCATGTCTAAAGCAAGACTTTTAAAAGAGTCTTGTAAAATTGTCACCTCTTTTTCTATCGAGATGACCTTTCTTTCTTCGTCCTTTCTACCTTTCCATTTTTCTACAACAATTGGGGCTATCATTCCTGCAAAAAAACCAAGAATCGCTGGAAGAATAGAATAGAAAGAAAAATCCATATAGCTTTCCTTAAGTTTTTGTAAATCTATCTTATAAGATACATCTGCTATTATGCGCAGCTTTATAACTGTAATTACCATGGTACGCACCTAAGACATAATCTATTTTAGGGTGAAACACAATACGTGATGGTTTATAGTTTAAGTTAATACTAGATATCTTGTTTATTAAGGCTTGATCAAAGCTGCAAATTTGTACAGTTTGTTTGTCTTTTTTAATTTGGAAAAATTTAAATAATCGTATACAATTACGCGTATATCACAGTCAGGCTATGGGCACTTTGCCCTCCGATGATGTATCGGCTTGACGAGGTTTAATCGGAAACAAAGGAGACTACCATGGCTATGCCAACATTTACAATGCGTCAGCTACTAGAAGCTGGTGTGCACTACGGACATAACACACGTCGCTGGAACCCTAAAATGGCTCCATATATTTTTGGCCAACGCAGTGGTGTGCATATTCTTGACTTACAACAAACAGTTCCTATGCTTTATCGAGGCCTTGAAGTGGCTCGTGAAATTGTTAAATCTGGTGGGCGTATACTTTTCGTTGGTACTAAAGTTCAAGGTTCTGACATCGTAAAAGAATCAGCAAAACGTTGTGGTCAACACTATATTAACCACCGTTGGTTAGGTGGTCTTTTAACTAACTGGAAAACTGTAAATCAGTCAATTAAAGGCCTAAAACAAATGCGTGAAGACCTGCAAAATCCAGGACGCATGACCAAAAAAGAAATTTTAAAATTGCAACGCGAGCACGATAAGCTAGATATGGCTATTGGTGGTATTGCTGATATGGGCGGTCTGCCTGATATGCTATTTATTCTTGATACTAATAAAGAAGCTATTGCTGTTCAAGAAGCTAGCCGCTTAGGTTTGCCAATTGTTGCAGTTATTGATAGTAACTCAACTCCTGATTTGATTACTTATCCCATTCCAGGGAATGATGATGCAACTCGCGCAATTCGCTTGTACTGTGATTTAATGGCTGATGCTATTTTAGATGGTCTTCAACAAAGTATGATCTCTGCAGGTATTGATATTGGCGCTTCAGCTAATTTGCCTATGGAAGAAATCAAGAAAGAAGTAGCCGCTCCAGCAGTAACAGCGTAAGTTAAATTTAAAAATTAGGAGTATTTAGATATGGTTGATATTTCACCAAATTTAGTAAAAGAACTGCGCGAGAAATCAGGCGCAGGCATGATGGATTGTAAAAAAGCACTCACCGAAAATAATGGTGATATTGAAGCTGCAGTTGATTGGCTGCGTAAAAAAGGTTTAGCTGCTGCCGCTAAAAAAGCTGGTCGCGTTGCTGCTGAAGGTTTAGTTGGCGTTGCTGCAAATGGTACTGCCGCTGCAGTAATTGAAATTAATGCTGAAACTGACTTTATTGCACGTAACCCACAATTTCAAGCTTTGGTTAGCCAGACTTGTGCAATTGCAGCAGCTAACGATTCTACAGTAGAATCATTGCTGAATTCGTCATTTGATGGTGAAGCAGCAACAGTTGGTGAGGAAATTACTCGCTTAATTGCTGTGATTGGTGAAAACATGAGCCTCCGTCGAGTACAGCGTTTAAGCGTTGCAAATGGTGTGGTTTCAACCTATGTACATAATGCTGCTGCACCAGGTTTGGGCCGAATTGGTGTTTTGGTTGCTCTTGAATCAATGGGAGATGCTGCTAGATTACAAGAATTAGGTAAAAAAATTGCCATGCACATTGCGGCAGTTGGGCCTCAATCACTTGATATTTCATCACTTGATCCAGCCGCTTTGGAACGTGAACGCGCGGTTTTGGTTGATCAAGCTCGTGCTTCCGGTCGTCCTGAAGAAGTTATTCAAAAAATGGTCGAAGGACGTGTGCGCAAATTCTACGAAGAAGTTGTGTTACTAGAGCAAGTTTTTGTAATGGACGGAAAAACACGTATTGCTGATGTTGTTGAAAATTTTGCTAAAGAAATTGGTTCACCTGTTACTTTAAAAGCTTTTGCACGTTTTGCAATTGGTGAAGGAATTGAACGCCAAGAAACAGATTTTGCTGCTGAAGTACAAGCTCAAGCAAAGATCTCAGGTTAATACAGGTGCCCAGCTACAAGCGGGTATTACTAAAATTATCTGGAGAGGCTCTCGCCTCTCCAGATTCTTCTCAAAATGATGCCCATGGCATTTCTCACCTTATGCTACAAAAGCTTACAAGCGATATTTTAGCGGTTCGTGAATTGAATATTGAAGTGTGCTTAGTGGTTGGTGGTGGTAATATCTATCGCGGTATTAATGGTATGGCACAACATGGAATTAATCGCTGTGCTGGTGATTATATGGGCATGCTTGCAACTGTAATTAATGGAATTGCAATGCAAAGTACTTTAGAAAATGCTGGTGTAAAGTCACGTTTAATGTCCGCTATTCCCATGCCAACAATTTGTGAACCATATATTTGCCATAAAGCAGAAAGTCACTTGAAAAAGGGTAGGGTCGTCATTTTTGTTGCAGGAACTGGGAATCCATATTTCACAACTGACACTGCTGCCGTGTTGCGTGCATCAGAAATGCAATGTGATTTGATTTTAAAGGCCACAAAAGTAAAAGGCGTTTATTGTAGTGACCCAAAGCACAACCCTGAAGCTGAGTTTTTACAGCAATTGACTTATCAAGAAGTTAAACAACGTAAACTAAAAATTATGGATTCTACAGCTATTGCACTTGCACATGAAAATCAAATTCCGATAGCAGTTTTTTCTATTTACGAACAAGATGGCTTTAAAAAAGTCCTACAACGTTCTACTGAATTTACGTTGATTTCAAATTTGTAGCTTTACTTAAGAATATGTAACTCCCAATTTTTCACAGTCTGATTCAAAAATTTGTAAATTCTTTAGTCCTAATAAATTTTCTG
>CANMNU010000101.1 GCA_947499175.1 Alphaproteobacteria bacterium | reverse complement strand
GAAGTAAAGGGAGCGCGCCGTTGGTTAATGATATTGGGTAATTCGGTGCAAGCCTCAGAATTTGTAAAACCTGCACTCACCGTTATTACCGCTTGGCTAATTGCTGAAAAAATGCACGACGAACAATTTCCAGGCATTACTCTTTCAATGGCAGCTGTAGGAATTATTGTTGTATTATTACTTTTGCAACCTGACTTAGGTATGACAGTTGTCATTATTGCTACTTGGGTTGGGCAATTATTCATTGCTGGCATGCCAATTTTTTGGATGGCAGGCCTTGCAGGAATTGCCATTGCTGGTTTGGTTGGAGCTTACTGGTTATTGCCACACGTTACTAAACGTATTGATCAATTTTTAGACCCATCTGCTGGTAATCCAGTGCATGATCTTTACCAAATTACTAAATCTTTAGCTGCTTTTGCTAATGGTGGATTTTTTGGCAAAGGACCAGGAGAAGGGGTAATTAAAAAAAATGTACCTGATGCCCATGCCGATTTTGTATTTGCCGTTGCCGGTGAAGAATTTGGTTTATGGATGTGCATTATAATTGTTGCCTTGTTTATGGCAATTATTGTTCGTTTTATGATGCGAGCAACCCATGGGTCAAGCTTATTTATTTTATTGGGTACTACTGGCCTTGCGATTCAATTTGGCTTGCAAGCATTTATTAACATGGCTTCAGCATTGCATTTGATCCCAACAAAAGGTATGACGATGCCATTTGTTAGTTATGGTGGATCGTCGATGGTGGCTTTAGCAATTAGCGCTGGCATGTTACTGGCATTGACAAGAAAACGTCATGGGTTTCAAGACTGGGAAGAATAGATCAAAGAATAATAGATCGATAATTTATGGAGAATAACATGAACAAATCAACCGTAAAAATTGCCGTAGTCGGTGCCACTGGCAACGTTGGTCGCCTAATGCTGAAAATTTTAGAAGAACGTGGTTTTAATTCTGCAAATGTGCGTGTAATTGCATCTAAAAAATCAGAAGGCAAAAAAATTTCGTTCGGAGAGGATGAAGTTTTAATAGTGGAAGCACTTGAAGGTTTTAATTTTTCAACGGTTGATGTTGGTTTGTTTTCACCTGGTAGCAAAGTTTCAGCTATTTATGCACCAAAAGCTGCTACGGCTGGTTGCGTAGTAATTGATAACACATCTCACTTTCGCAGTGACCCCAAAATTCCATTAATCATTCCAGAAGTTAATGGCCAAGATATTGTAAATTATAAAAATAAAAATATTATCTCCAACCCTAATTGTGCCATTGCACCAATTGCTATGGCCTTAAAGCCGTTGCATGACAGAAATCATGTAAAACGTGTGGTAGTATCTACTTATCAATCGGTTTCAGGCGCTGGTAAGGCAGCAATGGAAGAGCTTGATCAACAAACTCGGTCACTTTTTACAGGAACTCCAACTCCTGCAGAAAATTTACCAAGGCCAATTGCCCATAATTTAATTCCCCATATTGGTGATTTTGAAGACTCAGGCTACACAGGCGAAGAATCCAAAATGCGTGATGAACTTAAAAAAATGTTAGATTCAAAGATTGAGCTTTCGGCCACCTGCGTTCGCGTACCTGTTTTTGTTGGGCATTGTTCTGCTGTGCATGTTGAGTTTGAAAAACCATTTTTAGTAGAAGATGCATTAAAAATTTTACAAAACACTAGTGGTATTCAAGTTATGGATGCTGATGATCCCATGGATTATGCCACACCGCTTGATGCTGCCGGTTATGACGATGTTTTTATCAGTCGTTTGCGCCAAGACTCATCCCATGCCAATGGGCTGGTCTTTTGGACAACCTCTGACAATTTGCGCAAAGGTGCAGCCTTAAATGCCGTACAGATTTTAGAACTCTGGCTTGAGCACACACAAAAGGCTGCATAGTTAAATGTTTTAAATATTAGGGGAAAACCCTAATATTTTCAGAATATGTTACATGATGATTGTACTGTTTGTTTCTGCTCAATTTGTTGCATGTCATTATTATCTGCACTGTTTTTAATGTCTTTTAAACCCATATTTTGCAAAAATTGTCGATTAACAATATTTTTTTCATCAAATAACTTGCTCAAAAGCTCTGAAATATCTTTTTTAACAGAACAATCAAAAAAGCTACTCTCGTACGATGTGTCCGCCCCAGTTCCTTTGTCATTAATTGTTATCGACTTTACATTAAACCATGTTCTAGTTACCGGGCCTGTTACCCATCCATTCTTTTTAGCTAGCTCAGGTGTAACATCTTTAACAGAAATAGTATTCCATTGAGTATTAAGACAATCTTCAGTAATTTCGTATTTTCCAAAAAATGCTTCATGTACTAAATTTTTATAAAAATATTGGGCATTTCCTAAGTCACACATGCTTACCCAAAGGGTAGGGTCAGGATTTGTACCCAGCGGTACGCAAATATGTCCCAAAATACTATTGGCAATAAATTTAGCGTCATTTACGTTGGTAGCTGTTGGCAAAAAACTTAAAAACATTTGTGCTAGCGCAAACCGTGAAGGAGGGGTTTTGTCTCCCGGTAAACCAACCAAGCCAGAGCCATTCATATATAGACCATCAACCTTATAATTATGATTATTTTTTGGCTGAAAATTATATTTTTTTACTGTGTCTTGAAAATTTTTTACCTGAAAATCATAATCCGGTGAATTTGTTAATACAGTTATTCCTTTTTTTTCTATTCCTTCAATTACTGTATCTTGTGTTCTTTCATGGTACACAACCTTTCCTTTTAAAAACTCAATAACGGCATTGTTTCCCGTTTTATCTTTAAGCGCTATGTGAAGTGAACCAGAACAAAACACTCCTATTTCACCAACGCCTACAAAAAAAGCGCTATTTACAATTTGAACATTATTTTTTAGCAAATTCAAAGATTCGTCTACAGAAGCAGCCATTCCTAATAAATAATTAATAACATTAAAAATAGACAAAGCTGGACGAGCATCATCGGTATTATATTCGGGGTACTCTGTTACGTTAGGCAAATTTAAATAGCCGACATATAGTCCAGCTTCATTTATGCCATCAACAATAAATGTATTATTGCCAGTCGTAGTTTTTCCAATGAATTGGTGTATGTTCTTCCACTTTGCAACTTTATCATTATCTATGGAATAAAAATTTACATCACTAATGTTTCGTTCATCTTTCGCACCGAAAGCTATATTATTAAATAATATGTTACCCAAATCATATGTCCTACCAACGACTACATTAGTTATTTGGCCTTCTTCATTTAGAACATTTCTGGGAAACACAGTGCACGCCATTAACGAGTTGGCAAAGTGAGAAGATGCTAAAATTATGGCGCAAAGTTTTTTGTATTTTTTATTAAATAACATTACTGATCCTTTATGTTTGAATTTAATTGAACAATTTTGTAATAGTGATGGCTGCCATAAAATGTTCCATCTGGCCCCATTAAGAATTTAGGCATCGTAGAATCTACTTTATATCCCAGCTTTTCGTAAAATTTTGGCGCCTGGAAATCGCGGGTTACTAATGTAAAAATACTAATATCGCGACTTTTAGCATAGCATTCAAAAAGATTCATTAGCTCTTTGCCAAGTCCTGTGCCACGTATAGAGCTATCTACAAAAAACCTATCTACATAGGCATAAGGATATTTTGCATGTTCATTTACATACCCCCATAAACCACCTAGAACTCCTTTTTCAGACCTTATAAATAACCCAAAATTTTTAGATAATATTAGGTCACCACCAACAACGTAATCTTCCAGGGGAATTTGTTTTTTAAATTCTAACGTTGAATTACTATTTGCTGGTTCATCTTTAAGATCATTCATGAACACGAGTTCTTCATTTCCTGTATTAAAATTTGTATAATTAGAAACCTGTGAATATTCGTCAGGTACTTCGTTTTTAAAATTTTCAGGCAAAGTCACGTAAACTCTTCTTCCGCCAAGAGAGTATGCATCTCTTTCAATTGTGGTAAAAAGTTTAAGATCATCAGGTGAGTGGCAGCTTAGTATAATGCTCTGCCCCCAAATACTTACTTCAATATTTGACCCAGGAAACTTAAATTCTCTAACTGTATGGAATTCACGAGATAACTTGCTACGATTATATTCAATCAACGGACTAACTACTTTACGAAAGTCACCGTGCCACGTATAGGGCGACAAAGTAATTTCTATAGGTGGAATTGGAACATCTGTTTTTGTGAACAAACCAAGTTGATTTCTCCATTGTATAGCTTCGGTGGTTTCTTGAGATTGCCAGATAACCTCCCCCTTAGAAGGATTCATTGAGATATATCTTTTTGCTAAACAATAATTATCGTTACAATACTTATCGTTGTGTTCTTTATCAGTCGTAGAACGTAAGGGAATAAGAGTTAATAAAATAAAAAAAATAAACCTCATAAGTGAACCTCTTAAATCAACACATACATAAATGGTATGACATGTGAAAATAGTAAGCAACCTACTGCACATATAATTTAATTGCACACAACCTTAGCCGTGTGTTTCACAACTGATCGTAAAGTATAAAATGAGATTTTTATGATTATAACGCTTATTTTAAAACTTTATTTTAATTATTTCAAGGAACATGTAAGCTACTCAAAAATCTGCACTACACCATTAACATGCCGCCGTTAACGTGAATAGTTTGCCCTGTAACATATGCTGCCTCAAGGCTTGCCAAAAATACTGCAGCACTTGCAATATCTTCAGGCTTTCCATATGTTCCAACCGGAATATTGCCCATAATTTTGTCACGCACCGTATCTGGCAAATCATGAGTCATTGCTGTTTGAATAAAGCCAGGTGCAATACAGTTAACAGTAATGCCACGAGAGGCTCCT
>CANMNU010000100.1 GCA_947499175.1 Alphaproteobacteria bacterium | reverse complement strand
GTTTAAATACGTCATCGCCTTTAAACAAAAATGCCCCAAGCATTGACCTGGCCTGGCCAATACTTAAATGTTGGTTAAGTTGCATAACGTTTTCAAGCATTGTTGCTTTGGGCATTAGATAGTCAAGCTGATCTTGGGCAAAATATGCGACATCAACATCATGACCAAGTTCAACTGCGCCATCAAGCTTCGGTGTTAGGTCTAATAGGGTTTTAATGAGAGTTGACTTGCCAATGCCATTTGAGCCGACAATTGCTAGTTTTTGTCCACGTTCTAGCTTAAAACTTAGCTTTTTTACCAAAGGTTGACTGTAACCAATTGCTAGGTCTTTGGCATTAAGGACTATGCGCCCACTTTTTCTGGCGCATTCTAGGCGCACGTTAATAGGGGGATTTTTATCATCAGCTTTCAAGCTCATATCGGCATCGTAAAGTTTTTGCAGCATTTTGACACGGCTTTGAACTTGGCGTGCTTTGCTAGCAGAGGCGCGAAAACGATCAACGAAACTTTGTACTTGTTGGGCCTTAGCGCCAAGATTTTGTTTTTGTGCAATTATTTGTTCTTGTTCAAGTTCGTAAGCTTCTAAAAACTTGTCGTAGTTGCCAACGTAGGCATTCATTTCACCATGGTGCAGGTGTAAAATGTTGGTGGCTAAGCGATTGATCAACGAACGGTCATGGGAAACGAAGACCAAGCAACCGCGGAAGTTTTTTAAAAAGCGTTCCACCCATTCCATGCTGGGCAAATCTAGGTGGTTTGTTGGTTCATCTAGTACTAAAAAATTAGGCTTTTTCAAAAATAGGCGTACTAATTCCAAGCGCATGCGCCATCCACCTGATAATGTTTGTGGATCTTTCTCAAAATCAGTGTTTTTAAAACCCATGCCACAAAGTAATTCTTTGGCTTCAGACTCTACGGCAAAACCATCTAAATGAGTCATCTCATGCATTAAATGGTCATATTCTTTGGCAATGGTATCAGAGCAGTTTTGTTCCATTTCTTTTAGAACTTCATTGAGGCGATGGCTGATTTTCAAAATATATTCAGCGCCACCCATGGCTTCTTCTAAAATAGTTGGCATTGGCTTAGGGTTTGGTTCCTGAGGAAGGTAACCAATAACTGTGTCACGTGGTTTGATGATTTTTCCATCGTCAGGCTCATCAAGTCCGCATAAAATATTTAGCATGGTTGATTTTCCAGCGCCATTAACCCCAACAAGGCCGATGCATCCTTGTTCAGGGAAGCGATAGCTAATGTTATCTAACACAACGCGACTTCCAAATCGGCGGGTTAAATTTTGTAAATAGATCATTTGAAAAACCATACTTGTATGTGTGACATCAAAAACCTGTAGCATACTTTGCTAAAAAGAGCTAAGACATTCGTGTGTAGTTTTTTTTGAAAGTAACCATTTTATATGCAATTAGCTATGCAATATTTAAGAAATTCATCGGTTTTATTAACGTTTATTGGCGTATGTTTGTTGTTTGGCTGTGGCCAGGTAAGCATACCTTTAGGCCCGGTCCCTGTGACCTTACAAACGGTTGCAGTATTGATTATTGGCTTAACTTTTAACAGAGCTGAGGCATTAAAAAGTATAGGTTTGTATTTGACTTTAGGGGCTTTGGGTTTGCCAGTATTTGCGAATTTTATGGGTGGATTACCTGTGATAATGGGGCCACGTGGAGGGTACTTAGTTGGTTTTGTGGCAAGCATTTGGGTAATGTGTACTTTGCGTGAACGTATAAAAACTGTTGCTACTAAAGAATTGTTGCTAATTGGCATTGTTGGTAGTGCTGTTGTTTACATCTTTGGTGTGCCATGGCTTAGTGCTTATATTGGTTGGGAAGCAGCATTTTTGGCGGGTTTTGTTCCATTTGTGATTCCTGGTTTGGTTAAGTCTGTAATAGTTTCAGTGGCGGTTGGTTATTTGCAAAAATAACACAACTAAATTTTAAACTTGCAAAAACGGGTTTATTCCCACATTTTTTGTTTAATATGTGTTATATATGGTCTAAGTAAAAAATTAGGATAATTATGAAATTTCGTTATTTAACTTTGTTGGCAGTTTGTGCCGTTTTATTTACGCCGTCTGAACTTTGTGCTAAAAAATCAGCTTTTCGCACATATGGTGATGTTTTTCAAATTGTCATTCCTGTTTCAGCCCTTGTGACATCTGTTATTAAGGAAGATTATGAAGGCTGCTGGCAGCTTACTAAAAGCTTTGCGGCTGCTATGGCGGCTAATGGTTTGTTGAAATTAGTAGTGCACCGTAAGCGCCCAACTGGAAATGGTAAGCATTCATTTCCTTCTGGGCATACCACATCAGCCTTTGCCGGTGCTGCTTATTTAGGCCAGCGTTATGGATTGCCTTATGGTGTTCCTGCATATGCTGCTGCAACGGCGGTTGGTTGTTCACGTGTTCATGCTAAGGCTCACCGTTGGGACGAAGTTATAGTTGGCGCTGGTCTTGGTATTTTGGCTAACGTATATTTCACCACTAGCTATGTTGCCCATGAATCTAGAAATAGTGAAAATAAGGTTGAAGATTTTGGCAAAGAAAAAGTTGAAAATCAAAACGATAAACCGCTAGAAAACACAGCATTACCTACAGCAAAGTTAGGTTCTTAAGTTTGAGTCCCAGCTAGTTGTGCTAGCTGGGATAAAGTAATGTTACTGCTTTATTATCCTATAAAAGTACTTTTTAAATAAGAAAGCACTTTAAAAGGTGCTGATACTATATATTTTGTTGTGCTAAAAGCGTATGATGAATAACATGTCAAATTACTATAAATAGTTGATTTGGTATGGGTTCCAACCTTAGCAACCATCCAAAAATCAGCTGCCAAATCTGGATTTGTTAAATAATCATATGGTAAATAGAAATAACCATAATCACCTATAGGTTTAGTACCATTGGCACCAACGTAAGTAGCTCCAAATGAACTGCGTACCGTAAATAAGCTAGTTTTATCGTTATATCCTGTTGCCATTAAAGCTAGTGGACCCAGTATTACTTCTGTTTGTAGGTTGGGCATAGGAATAATTCCTCCTGTTGAAATGGAGGAGATAAAAGAAGGATACATATTTATACCAATAAGAATTGGATTATTATTGTATAAAGAATTTTTGAAGGCTTGTAAGGTGTTTTTATCTTGTGGAATGTTAGCATGAGCTACATTATCAAGATCCATATCTCTTAGTGCGTTTTTATAGCATGTTGCGCTTGGTTGTTGGGTGAAATTAGGGGTTGAGGTGCTTGAATCGCTATATGGCCACAAAGTTTCATTACAGGCCCCCCATTTCACAATAGCAGCTACAGCATCACTTATAGAATCTCCTGTATCTTGGGTAACGTCTAGGCCATTGTCTTTCCTTTCGTTGTAATAGATCATCAAACGTGAAGGGACATAGTTAGAAAGTTTTTCATAAATACGTTTGAATTGTATGGCTCCTGCAGCTGCATTTGCAGAGATTGCGCCAAGATTTCCGTCATTATATACAGGGAAAATGGTGTTTGCTTCAGAAATAGTTTTAGCTATGCTTAACCTTATGTCATATTGTTTCGGTAACCTATATTTGGCTTGAGCATATGAAGCTAAAAGTTGATTGCCTCTTTTGGTGCAAGTATCGTTTAATAAAAAATCTTGGCTTTCATGGGTTTTTTTATCTTTTTCAAAAATTAATTTGTACTGGTGTTTAGGCAAGTTGGCATTGTTATTTTCTATTAGATTATCAATACCAGCAGCAAAAGCATTTTCAGACAAAACGCCAAATAGGCTGAATGCTAAAATAATTTTAAATTTTTTATTAATTTGTGAAAATTTAGTCATAAAGTTTAATCTCCTGAAAAATATAATTATTATAAGTGTAATAATACACTTGTGTTTATTAATAATTGCTTAACTTCATGGGATAATAAAGTATATCGGTTTTTGTATGCTTGAAGCTCGTATTCCAAATTTTTAGCCACATCGACTCATATTTATGCTACACTGCAAGTAGATATATTAATCAACCAACATAACAGCAACAAACAATGGCACAAAAACAATATGTCACCGGCAACAAGCCTTTAATTTCCTTTGATTATGCAATTAAGTATTTGCTTAAAAACAAAGGCAATTACGATATTATTGAAGGCTTTATTTCTGCTGTATTGGGAACCGAAGGTTACCCACCGGTAAAGATTACGGCTTTGCTTGAATCTGAGAGCAATAAAGAATCTAAGTTCATGAAAAAGAGCGTGGCTGATTTATTAGTATCTGATGCTGACGGTCACAACTACATTGTTGAGATTGAGCGTGAATACACCGATAATTTTATGCATAAGGCGTGTTTTAACACATCAAGGTTGATTGTTGATAGCTTGGAATCTGGTCAGGACTATACCAGTATTAAAAAGGTGTTTCATATTAGTTTGTTGTATTTCAACTATGGCACAATGAACAAGCCGTTGTATCATGGCAAAACAGTAGTGCGCGAGGTAGACACGCAGCACCCATTAGATTTGCATTTGATGAGCCTTGGCGGACAGATTTATGATGCTAAGCATGTGTTTCCGGAATATTTCTTTATTTTCGTACCATCATTTAATGATGTGATTAATAGCGAAATTGACGAATGGTTGTATGTAATGAAACATTCCGATACTTTGGATAGCTTCAAATCACCGTATATGGCTAAAGTAGCTGAGCGCATGAGCACCTTAACCATGACAGATGAAGAAATGATAGCCTATCTGCAGCATTTGAAAGAAGTCTACGGTAAGCGTGATTCGCTTAATGCAGCAGAAGCGAAAGGTAGAGAAGAAGGTAGAGAAGAAGGTAGAGAAGAAGGTAGAGAAGAAGGTAGAG
>CANMNU010000099.1 GCA_947499175.1 Alphaproteobacteria bacterium | reverse complement strand
TGTTGCGATATGCAATTGAAAAATTTCCTGAAGCTGATCGTAAATTATATTTGCAGTTTCGTTAATCATTAGCTCATAAAAACAATTAAAGCTTCTGCTAATTCTGGGCTCCAATCTGTAGCGCCTAAAAAGTATCCCAGTAATATTCCATCAGCAGATATTAAGAACGTAGCTGGTATTCCACTAACATCAAGCATAGAGCCAAGTTTGTTATTTATATCAGCACAGACATTTAGGCCTGTTAACTTATGAGCTTCATAAAAATTCCAAATTTTTGCAAAATCTTCTTTGCGCCCGTCTTTTAGTTCTGAGGTAATAGTAAAGACACTAAAAGTATCTTGTGAATTTACAAAGTTTGCAAAATCTGGCAATTCCTTTTTGCATGGTCCGCACCAGGTGGCCCAAAAATGCAGAAGTATGGGTTTTTTAGAATTTAAGAAACTTATAGATTCTTGTTCAGTATTTTGGGCAGTTTGTACCTTAAGCTTAATTTCTGGAATTTTTTTATTAGCAGGTAACTGTGGGGAAAAGCCATGCTCCAACAAAATTCTCACAGCATCACTGCGGCTTAAGTGACTTTTGCTAGATATTATTTTTTTTTGTTGTTGTGGAGAGATTATTTCTTTTTTTTCTTCAGCTTTCAATGGCGGTGTTTCGCCGGTTAACCAAGCCCAAATTAACAGAGGTGCGACAGGAAGCATATATAATTTCAAAAATAATATCTTAGTTAATTAGAGCAAAAGCATGGGGATAGCTCAAGTGATATTCAAATCTAACTTAAAAAATAAGTGTAAAAATATTGGTAATTTTGGGAAAAAGTTATCCACACAAGTTATGCACAGATTATGGATGGGCTTATAAGCCAGCCCCACTAACAATTTTCCATAATCATAATTATACAATCGTAAGAATGGCTTTACCTAAGGTTTAGGACTTATGCTTTTGCAAAATAAATGTTTCGTGGTACAAATGAGCTAGATATTTAGCTAGTATTTCAGATGGTTACTTTAAGTTTAAAAGATGGTTCAAAACGTGTGTTTGAAGGCTCACCCACAGGTGAAGACGTTGCTTTTGAAATTTCACCACGATTAGCAAAAGATGCTGTGGCGATTCGTGTTAACGGAGATTTAAAAGATTTAAATCAAATTGTTCCTGATTCTGCGACCATTGATATTGTTACTAAAAATAGTGGTGAAGGACTTGAGGTTATTCGCCATGATGTGGCCCATTTGTTTGCGCAGGCAATTAAAGAGCTTTACCCAGAAACTCAAATTACCATAGGACCTGCTATTGAAAATGGTTTTTATTACGATATTTACTCTGTAAAACCTTTGTCAGTTGATGATTTTCCAAAGATAGAAAAACGCATGCACGAATTGGTTGATCAGGACATTACAATTGTACGCGAAGAATGGAATCGCGATGATGCTATACCCTTTTTTAAGGATATGGGAGAAAATTTTAAGGCTGAAATTATTGAAGGCATACCACAGGGGCAAGCAATTAGTTTGTATAGACAAGGTAATTTTATTGATTTATGTCGGGGCCCCCACTTGCCCAGTACTAAAAGAGTTGGTCATGCCTTTAAGTTAATGAAACTAGCTGGGGCTTATTGGCGAGGTGATCACCGCAATGTTATGTTGCAACGCATATATGGTACAGCTTGGGCTACTCAAGCTCAGCTTGATGAATATTTGCATATGCTTGAAGAAGCTGAAAAACGTGACCACCGCAAACTTGGTGCAGAGCTTGGGTTGTTTCATTTGCAAGAAGAAGCAATTGGTTCAGTGTTTTGGCACCCTAAGGGTTGGACAATTTACCGCGAGTTAGAAAATTTCATGCGTAGGCGTTTGGAAAAAGCTGGTTATGTTGAGGTTAGGACTCCTCAATTGTTAGACAGGTCTTTATGGGAAGCATCAGGGCATTGGGAAAAATTCCGTGAAAATATGTTTACTGTGGAAGCTGAGGATGGAAAAGTTCTAGCGATTAAGCCAATGAATTGCCCTGCCCATGTTCAAATTTTCAAGCAAGGCATTAAAAGCTATCGTGATTTGCCATTACGTATGGCAGAATTTGGATGTTGCCACCGCAATGAATCAAGCGGTTCTTTGCATGGTATTATGCGAGTGCGTAATTTCGTGCAGGATGATGCTCATATTTTTTGCACCCCTGACCAAATTATTTCAGAAACTAGAAATTTTTGTGACCTTTTGAAAGGTGTTTACCAAGACCTTGGTTTTACTGACTTTAAAGTTAAATTTTCTGATAGACCTGAAACTAGAGCTGGGTCTGATGAACTTTGGGATAAGGCTGAAAAAGCCTTAATTGATGCCACAACAGCTGCAGGTATTGAATATAGCTTGAATCCAGGTGAAGGTGCGTTTTATGGGCCAAAACTTGAGTTTGTTTTGCGTGATGCAATTGGCCGTGAATGGCAGTGTGGTACTTTGCAAGTTGATTATTGTTTGCCTGAACGCTTAGATGCTAACTACATTGGTGAAGATGGTCAAAAACACAGACCAGTTATGCTGCACCGTGCCGTACTTGGAACATTTGAACGATTCATTGGGGTGCTAATAGAGCATTATGCTGGTAAATTTCCATTATGGTTGGCGCCAATACAGGTTGTGGTAGCAAGTGTTACAGGTGAAGCTAATGAATATGCCGAAAAAGTGGTTCAGCAATTGCGTGATGAAGGCTTAAAAGCTGAAGTTGACATTCGTAATGAAAAAATTACCTATAAGGTGCGCGAGCATTCATTGCAAAAAGTTCCGTATATTTTTGTGGTTGGAAAACGCGAAGCTGAGGAAAACACTGTGGCGATTCGAAAATTAGCGGGTGATAACCAGACGGTGGTTACATTGGCACAAGCGATTAGCAATTTGCAAGCTGAGGTGGCGTTGGTTTCGTAAATGGTGCAAAAATTACTATTCATTGGATTTGTTGCATCTGCAGCGCTGTTTTGGCCTGGGTTATTACGTCCAGATAGCATATGGCAAATGCAACAAGGAATTTCAGGGGTGTTTAATGATTTTCACCCGCCAATGCTTGGGCTTGTTTTAGGATTATTTAAAGGACCTGTCCCCATATTTTTAGTGCACTTAGCGCTTTATTGGGGAGCCGTTGCCATATATGCCAATGCGCAAAAGCCTAAAGCTAAGTGGTATTTGCTAATTGCAATTTTCCCACCAGTTTTTAGTTACCAATTATTGGTTATTAAAGACATAGCTTTTGTAAATTCATATGTTTTTGCTTGTGCTTGGTTGCATTTTTATAGTATGCGTGGAATTAGGCCATCAAATCTATCTTTTTCATGCTGGTTAGTGGTTGTTTTTTATGGCACTGCAAGCGCTTACCAGGCGGCAATCGCCCTGCCCTGGTTGTGTTTGTGGCTTGGAAAAATCTACTGTCCTGGAAATGCCAAAAAATGGATTTATTGTGGTGTTGGTGTTTTTATAGCTTTAATTTCAAGTGTTGTGATTTTTAATAAAACCATAGCTACGCCATGTTACAGCAATCAACACCTTAAATTGTATGATTTATCTGGCATTTCAAAACAGATTGATCGACCAATTTTTGCCAGTTATCTTGTTAAAAATCCAAACTTTGATTTTAAGCGTATAAAAAATTTATATAATACGAAACGGGTAGATGATTTAACTTTTATACAAGATACTCCATTGCCGCAGGCAATTAACGATATTCAGCGCGAAGAACTACAAAGTGCTTGGATTAATGCTATTACAGAGCATCCCCTTGCCTATCTGAGGCATCGCTTAGGAATATTTTGGAATCAATTAACAGTATCGTTTTTGAAAAGACCTAGCAAAGTTAGGGGAGACACCCAAACAATGGTGCTTAAAGCACTAGGTTGGTTGGGGGATTCATGGATTTTTATGGGTGCCCAATGGCTAATGGCTTGCATTGGCTATGTAATTATACAATTTTTTTTATTATATAAAGGGTTTAAGCACTTTAACGAAGGGCCTAGATACCTTAGCTTATTTTTTCAAAATGCTAGCGCTTTAAGTTTAATTGCAGCATTATTTTTTGTAGCTAATGCTGCTGAGGCTCGCTATGCCTACCTAACTGTGGCAATGTGTTGTTTTAGCTTTCCAAGTTTATTGTCAAGTTCAAGGAAACAATGAAGTCTCTTAAAGGTTTTGATTGGGTTTTAACTAATGCTGAAGATCGCTTGGTTATGCAATACATGCAAGCTTATGAGTTACCGGAATTTTTAGCACGTATTCTGGTATCACGTAATATAAGCTTTGATAAGGTTGAAGATTTTTTAACGCCATCATTAAAACGTTTATTACCTGAGCCATACCTATTAAAAGATATGGAGGTAGCGGTTGGGCGCACAGTTCAGGCAATTAAAAATAGTCAAAATATCGTGGTTTATGGTGATTATGATGTTGATGGAGCTACAGCTTCAGCAATTTTGCGCCGTTATTTGCGTGATATTGGCACAGTTTCAAAATTATATATTCCAGATCGTTTGGATGAGGGATACGGGGCAAATTCGGCAGCACTAAAGCAACTTGCAGGTAAGTATGATCTTTGCTTAATGGTTGATTGCGGAACCACCGCGTTTGAGGCTTTAGAAGTAGCTGCTGATTGTGGTTTAAGTGTTATTGTGCTTGATCACCATACAGCACAAACAAAATTACCAATTGCTGCAGCTGTTGTTAACCCTAATCGCTTAGATCAAGACTTAAATGGGCGGGATGATTTACAGTTTTTATGTGCAGCTGGGGTTGCTTTTATATTTTTGGTAGCACTTAACCGAGCTTTACGTACAGTTGGTTATTTTAAAGATAAGAATATTACTGAGCCTAATTTAATAAACTACTTAGACCTGGTAGCTTTAGGTACAGTTTGTGATGTGATGCC
>CANMNU010000098.1 GCA_947499175.1 Alphaproteobacteria bacterium | reverse complement strand
TAAGTCTGTGATATCTTTCTTCATGGAAGGCCGTTTATTAAATCAATAGCTAATCTTAGCTAAAACTGCCTTCTAACTCTCGCAAATACTCACTTCTAATCCAGAATTGGGGTTAAAAGATAAAAATTCAGAAATAATAACATATTGCTGGAACAAAGATTGTACTGCTGGTGCTACTTTAGCAAATCGTTTAGTTGCCCTTGGTTACACCAATGTTAAACATTACAAAGGCGGAATAGTGGAATGGAAAGAAAATAAAAAACCATTCACAGAAAATAAATAAAACCTCACATACTAAAAAATCCCCGCAGTTAAACGCGGGGACTACAAAACACAAGTAACTTAATTAGAACACTTAGTAGGATCAATCCACCCAATATTGCCATCCTTACGACGATAAACCACATTTAGCTGATTATTTGCAGCATTCTTAAACATTATTACCGGAGAGTCACCCAAATCAAGCTTCATAACCGCCTCACTGACAGTTAAATGGTGAATATCATGAGCCATTTCTGCTATTATAACCGGGGTATCGGCTCCGTTATCCTCAGATTCATGGTTAAAAACAGAGTACATGGCAGAAATCGCTGCTACATCACTATGGCGTTTACGATCACGCAATCTGGAACGATACTTTTTGATACGGGTTTCTAGTTTACTTAAAGCATCGCCAAAACTTTTATAGGCATCTCCAGCTTGCCCCTTGCTATGAATAGCTAAATTTTTACTAACATGTACAGCTAGATCAGTTACAAATTCATGGTGATCTTTACTTAAATGAACATGTGATTCATAAATTTCACCAACATATTTTTCCAATAAAGCCTTTAGTTCTGTTTCAACAAACGTGTTTAAACTTTCTCCCACGTCCATTTGATGACCAGCTATGTGTATTGACATACTTTTTCTCCCCTTTAAGAATCCAAACTTTGCGCTTGCCTTTTCCATAGGTGAGCATACTGTTTACCTAAATGCAACAGCTGTTGATGAGTTCCTGATTCAATAATTTTTCCCTTTTCCAATACAAATATCTTATCAGCGTCAATTACAGTTGAAAGGCGATGAGCTACCATGATTGTAGTACGACCAATCATTAGATCTTTTAAAGCCATTTGGATATGACGCTCAGAATCAGTATCTAACGCTGAAGTTGCCTCATCCAGCAGCAAGATTGGGGCCTTTTTAAGCATAGCCCTGGCAATGGCTAAACGTTGACGCTGCCCTCCAGAAAGGCTAACCCCGTTTTCTCCAACAATAGTGTCGTATCCTTGTGGTAGTTTTTCAATGAATTCATGGGCTGCTGCTGCTTTTGCAACCTGATATACATCATTTTCTAAAAATTTTTGGCAACCATAAGTAATATTTTCAAAAACACTTAGATCAAACAGGGCTATCTCTTGGCTAACTAATGCAATTTGTTCGCGCAATCTTGGTAATGCCCAATCTTTGACATCAACCCCATCAACAATTACTTGACCTTGTTCCACATCATAAAAACGTGGAATTAAATTAACAATTGTTGATTTACCAGCTCCACTAGCCCCAACAAGAGCAACACACTGCCCAGATTTAGCCGTAAAGCTAATACCTTGTAGTGCTTTTTTGCGCGGCCCATAAGAAAAATAAACATCACTATACTCAACGCAACCATTAATTTGTTTGGGTTGTTTAGGATTTTTAGGCGCCAAAATTGTACTTGGCGCATCAATAATTTCAAATACTCTATCAGCTGCCGCCAAACCTTCTTGTAAATTGGCATTAAGATTACTGAGGCGTTTTAGTGGCTCATAAGCCAAAATAAGCGCCCCAATAAATGAAATAAATTCACCAGTAGTTCGGCTGTGGTGCATTACTTGCCAGCCACCATAGGCAATTACAGAAATAATTGCCACGCCCCCCATGCTTTCAATAATGGGGTGACCAAGAGATCGCACTCTTGCGGTTTTGACAACTAGCTTATAGATTTTTTCAATTTGAATCTTGGATCGCTCAGCTTCATAATTTTCAGTACCATAGGCCTTTATCACCCTAATCCCCTGAAATATTTGGGTTAATTGTTTAGTAAATTTGGCAATTTCCTCTTGCGCATTGAAGGTAACTTTGCGCATTCTTCTGCCAATTCGAATAATAGGTAAAAATGCTGCTGGAAAAATAAAAAAAGACAGACAGGCCAAAAACCAATCACGATAAAACATTACACATATAAGTAATATAAGAGTAAAACTATCCCTACCTATACCAACAATAGTATTTGCAACACTATTGCGCATTAGTGATACATCGTTGGTAAAACGTGACAGTAAATCACCGCTGTTACGTTTGTGAAAGTAATCTAAATCCAAGCTAAGTAAATGGGTAAGCACACGATTTTGAATATCTGAAATAATGCTTTGCCCAATGCGTGTCATGGTTACTGTTTCACCATAAGAAGCCAAGCCTTTAATTACAAATGCTGCAAGCACAGCAGCACAAAAAGTAAAAAGCAACATTGGGTCACTTTTTGTAAAAACATCATCAAAAACGGGTTGTAGCAAAAATGGCAAAGCAGCAGTTGATGCAGCAGTTAGCAACATAAAAAAACATGCTTGTGAAAAATGTAGCTTATATGGTGACAAGTGTTCACACACTAATCTTTTAGCCAGAGGCTTTTGTAATGTCTTATTTTCTGCCATAAATGTGAGATAACAATTTTGTTAAACGTATCAAGTTTTTAGAACCTTAGCAATTACACACAATAATTTATGCAATCACAAAATTTTTGGCTTTTTCAAATTTTAGTTTTTTTGGTGATATTTATTTGCCTGCCGTTACCACATGGTAATATTTATCCGTTTGCAGCTTTAATAGCAACATGTATTTATATAGCAAAAAAGCACCAGATAAATTATAAAAAAATTGATTTATTATTAATAATCTTTTTTGGTTGGGGGCTCTTGAGTGCATTTTGGTCTGTTGATTTACGACTTACCACAAAAATATATACCAAGGTAACACTAATACTATTAGGCGGATGGCTATGGTTCAGTAATTACAGTCAACTAGATTTAATGGTTAGTGAGCGTATACAAAGCTTAGTGTTAATTGCAGCACTTTTGTTGGCTGTATCACTTTTAATTTTTGACATAGATCTCGAATTTAAGGGCCACCTTTACCAAGTTATTGATCAAAATATTTCACCTGCTTTAATTCACGCTTGCATTGCATGTAGTTTAGCTATTTGGATGAATTTAGACAAATTACCTAAATGGCTTCAGGCATGTATATTGCTAGGATTAACTTGGATCCTACAACGCGCAAGCAGTGATGCTGCCGCTTTAGGCGTATTACTTGGGTCACTCACCTTGGTGATGCATAAATATTTACAAAAATTTTTAAGGTTCATGTTCATTTATGGAATGCCTATAGTTTGGGGTTTTATGCCTTTTGTTTTTCGAATGCTAACACCAGAAAATTACCACCAGTGGTCACAAAATTTAGACCCTAGCTATACGCATCGACTGTTTATTTCTAATTCAGTAACCAACCAAATTTTTCAAAAATTTTGGACAGGATTTGGTTTTGGTAGCTCACGCTTACAAGAATTTGGAATAAAAGCTGAGGAAATTACTATTGCAGTTAGCAATAATCAGCAAATACTTGAAGCACCAGTTCACCCCCATAACTTCATGTTACAAATTTGGCTGGAACTTGGGGCAATTGGAGTAATACTTGCCAGCTTAAGCTGGATTATGTATTGGCACAGACAGTATCATAAATCAGATAGTTATTATATTGCTTTTTGGGCCAGTGCATTATCAGTGGCCGTAACCAGTATTAGTATTTGGCAAAGCTGGTGGTTATTTTTAATGGTAACCTTACTGCCAATTTATTGTAAAAAAACGGCAAAAGATCATCTGTATTCTAGTGAACGAGACACACAAAAAAGTGCTTGCGCAAACTTTCGCAAACTTTTTATGAATTAAATAAAAGTTTGATACCTAAAGGTAAAATATTTTAAGAAAAATCATTAAACATTATTTAAGCTTTTATATTCATAATTAAAACTGCAACCCCATACAGTCAGAAAATAATGTTTTTAAAACGACGCAAATTTATACGCAGAATTAAAACAGATATTTTATTCCAAAATTTAACGGCAATAATTTTAATTGTCGTTTTAATTGTTACTTACACTTATTCAAGCAATTCAAAATCAACCATTCAACAAGCTGAAAGCTATATCCGCACCTCAACCAATTTCATTTGTCAAAAAATTAAAATGTCTCTAAATAAATATAAAGATCTTATAAATTCTTATGTCCCACTACTAGAGTCTATAGATTTAAAAAATTATGAAAACAACACCATGCTTTACAAGTCCTTTCAATCAGCGCTTGAAGCAAATCCGTACCTAACAAATGTATTTTACGTAACAACAGATGGTCTTCTTGTATCGTTTTGCCTTTTAAAAAATATGGAGCAACTTTTAAATTCTATAAAAATCACTCCACCCGATGGGACCAAGGGAGTTATTAGGGTTATTTTGAGAAAAGAAAATGAAAATAAAGTTGAGGCACCAGAATTGTGGTATTTTTTAAATGAAAATAATACTTTATCTTCCCCAAGTAACTATCAAGTTACAAAATATGATCCACGTAGTCGCCCCTGGTATAAAGAGTCATCAAAAACTCAAAACTTAGTTTGGAGTCAGATTTACACTTTCACTTCAATTTTAAAAGGTCAGACAGGTATAACGATATCAAAATCTATTTTAAGCCCTAATGGAGTTGTAAAAGGCATATTTTCTGCAGACATAACACTTAAAAGCTTTTCTGAGTTTTTAGCATCATCAAAACCAAGCGCCAATGGAAATATTTATATTATTGATCAGGATGATAAAATTGTTGCTTCATCAAACAAATATGAAA